>JAJXWT010000019.1 GCA_021781475.1 bacterium | reverse complement strand
CCGACGGTAATTTAAAAAAGGACGCCGCCCGCATCGATATTCCAATTGGTCGGGACCCAAAGCACCCGAGTACTTTCCGCGCCGACACAAACGGCAAGCCATCGGTTACAGAATATACCGTTCTTGCACGGAACAAAACCCATGACCTTGTGCTTCTGCACCCATTAACGGGTCGCACACACCAGTTACGCGTGCACTTATCGCACCTTGGCGCGGCTATCCATGGCGATAGGGTATATGGCAAGGCCGCCGACCGCCTGTACCTGCATGCCACAAAGCTCGAAGTCACCATTGCGCCCGAAACCCGTAAAACCTTTACCGCCACCGTGCCTCCCCAGTTTTATACCATTGTTCCTGCCAATGACATTACTATTTAACCCATCGACAAAACTACAGCTTACGGCGCTCGCGCAAGACCTTCCGCAGGCGATTTTGCTTACAGGCGATATAGGTGTAGGCCTTAAAACCACAGCACTATTTTTAGCGGGGCACCAACTGGCCGGGCTCGTTGAGCCTGTCGCCGCAAAGGAATCAACAAAGGCCGGTATAAGCGTCGCCCGCATTCGTGAGCTATACGATCAATCGCATAGCAAATCGCGTACCCGGCAAATTTTTATAATCGACGATGCCGACACCATGTCCGCTGGCGCCCAAAATGCGTTCTTAAAGCTGCTCGAAGAACCCAATAGCCCCGTCGCCTTTATTTTAACTTCGCACCAACCGTCACGCCTGCTTGCGACTGTGATTTCACGGGTCGAGCAACTAAGCATACCACCCATTACTCGTGAGCAAAGCGAGCAACTACTGCAAAAGTATAAATTACCGCCGACTATCAAGGCGCAGCTGCTATTCATTGCGTCTGGCCACCCGGCCGATCTGACGCGCCTTGCAAATGATAGTAATTACCAAGCAAGCGTGCTCAAGCTTATGAGCACCGCTAAAGTATTTATGAGTGGCACAAAGCTAGAGCGTTCGGCGATTGCGTTTTCGTATGCCACCGACCGCCAGCGTAGCCTTGAATTATTACGAGCAAGCATCGCACTTATGTTATACACTCTCAACAACCACCCCTTGCAGTCTACTATCGATCAGCTTGGCCACATGGCAGCCGCCTACGACGCCATTACGGCAAACGGCAACGTTCGGCTCCACCTTATGACAACTGTGTTATAATTTAAAGTGTTATGTTTGGCCTACTACTAGTTTTTGCGTTTGCATGTTGGGCTATTTGGCAGCGTGAAACCGTTGCCGAAATTGTTGAAGAGACTCCACAGCGTATCGCCAGTAAGCTGAACCAGCTATGGGACATCGCCCAAGAAAGCTTGCGCGACCGCAAATACCTACGCGCCGAAAAGGCGCTGCTCACTATCTTGCGCGTCGATGAACGCAACGCAACCGCCTATAACCGGTTAGGTATCCTTTACGCCAAGCAGCAAGCATTTAGTGATGCAATTGAGTGCTTTGAAATCGCCCAAAGCCTAGAACCAAGCGCGAGCTCACTCCACAATGTGGGCCTTATATACTTTGAAACAGGCACCTACGATAAAGCAGCACTGGCTTTTGAGCAGGCGCTCAGCATGGAAGAAGAAGTCGCGTCCCGCCACATTGCCTACGCCAAAGTGCAAGAAAAGCTTGGTAACAAAAAGAAAATGATTAGCGCCCTTGAACGGGCCATCGAACTAGAACCAAGCGTCGCCAGCTACAATGCCCTGGCTGACGCGTACGACGCCACAGGCGAGAACGAAAAGGCCACAAGCATCCGCACCAAGCTAAACCGAGCCATTGCCTCTAAGCGGCCCCCACAGCGCGCTATTCGCCAACCGCGCAAAGTTATGTAAGTACGCTTGTCATCAGGCGCAAGATACGTTAGAATTAAATCTGTACTTTTACAGAGTAATATTGTATGCCGCTTTAGCTCAGTTGGGGAGCCCTCAGCAATAGCCGTGGTTGCTCTAACCAACTGATATAAATGCGTACGCACCTTTCATTAACAATTATGCCGCTTTAGCTCAGTTGGTTAGAGCACCTCTTTTGTAAAGAGGGGGTCCCGGGTTCGAATCCCTGAAGCGGCTCCACGTTAGCTGGAATCGTGTAGTGGCAATCACAGGAGACTGTAAATCTCCCGCCGTAAGGCTTCGTAGGTTCGAGTCCTACTTCCAGCACCAAACTAAAAACCTACCCTAGTGGTAGGTTTTTAGTTTGGTGCTAGTACGGACCCGAACGTACGAAGGGTTTTGCAAAAAGCAAAACATTCGTAGGTTCGGTGTAGCGAAAAAGGAAACTCGTGCTCGCACGTGTCCCTTTTGAGCGGAAGAGGCTTTAGCCGATCCGACTTCCCATGCAATGGTATATAATACCCCTATGAGCGAGAGAAAGCCAGGTAAGTTTTTGGTCTTACACGACATTGAGCAAATGCCAGACGGCCTATACGACGCTACTCCACGTGACATAACACTTTTGCCACCCATAAAACTGAACGAGCCGCCGTTTGATTATATTCAAGACATTCAGGAAATAGCCGCGCATACTCAACCGTTTGATATTACGCCTGGAGAAAAGGATTTGTTTGGGCCAAATAATGACATTGAGGTTCAAAAAATTAACGACCCAGAGCTCAATTTGAAAACCCTCCATATTCGGTTACTTAACCAATTAGGCATACGCGGCCTTGCCGCAGGTCAGCGACTGGAATATGAAGGTGAAAACTACAACCCACACTCGACTACGACGTCTTCTATGCCCAAGCTTCCCCGTGTAATCCCAGTTTCAAATATATCATGGTATTATGCTACCGCCGAAGGGAAGTGGCTAACAAGAATAACGCTTGGTAAATAAATTACCGAAGCCCACTTCACTAGCCGCCACACATTCACATAGCTATGCTGTAACCATAAGGAGGCTACATGACACAGCTACAACAATACCGTGACCCATTACTACAAACCAACCACAATACACCACCCGATAGCGTAAAAACCATTGGGTTTTACGAGCGAGAGTTCTTTGTGTTTTCAAACTTTTCGAGCTTTCAGGTAAAATGGCGTGGCCAGCTATGGCCTACGAGTGAACACGCATACCAGGCGGCACGGTACTATGACGTAAAGCCAGAGTACTGCGAACAAATACGCAGCATGCGCTCGGCGCAGCTTGCATATGAATTCATGCGGAATAACCGCCAAAGTGAACGGCCAAACTGGTATAACAAAAAACGTGACATAATGAAAGATATCGTACGGCATAAATTGCAACAGCACGCATATGTTCAAAAGAAGCTGCTCGAAACAGAAGATGTAACAATAGCGGAAGATTCACCGGTTGATCCATTCTGGGGGTGGGGACCCGACAAAAAAGGCCGTAACGAACTTGGTAAAATATGGATGGAGCTACGAGAGGAGCTAAAAAATGGTAAAATCTAATAACTTTGACGCAACTGCCCACGCAGCTCAAATGGCTATTTTACGCGAACTGCTACTAGCCGACACGTTGAACTTTAGTGCGCTAAGCAAAAGTACGGACCTCACCAGCGACCATGCAAACTTTCATATAAAGCAGCTTGTCGACGGTGGCCTAGTAGAACATGTGCCAAAAAGCTATGGTGAGTACCAACTTACACGAAAAGGCAAAGAGTATGCCAACCGCATGGATACCGACGAAAATACAATCGAAAAACAGCCAAAGCTGAGCGTTGTGTTGGTGATTGTGAATGAAAAGGGGGAGCACCTGCAACAGGAACGGCTAAAGCAGCCGTATTACGGCTACTGGGGCCACCCTACGGGCAAAATCCGCTGGGGTGAAACACTCGTTGAAGCCGGTGCCCGCGAGCTCATGGAAGAAACTGGTCTGACTGCCGATTTAACACCACTTGGGTTTTACCACAAACTCGATTACGATGACGACGGCGGCCTACTCGAAGATAAGTATCTGTGCCTCATCTACGGCACAAACCCTCGGGGTGAGCTCAAGGAACGCAGTGACGGCCAACGAAACGAGTGGCTGAGTGACGCGGAATTCGAGAAGAAAGAAAAGAAATTTGGTAATGCCGAAGAAACAACGCGGTATATCCGTGAGCAAAAGCCGTTCTTAAGAGAGAAGAAGTACGCTTACCCAGGCAAATCGTACTAGTGTTATACAGATCGCATGAAGACTGTTTTGTTTGTCCCCATTCAGTGGAAGCGTACGACGATCATCGACTGGGAAGCTGAACTGAATACCGCCCGCAAGCAATACCGCCCGGAAGATACGATTCTTGCAGGATTCTCCTTCGGGTCGATGACCGCGCTAGCTGCCACAAGCCACCGAAACCCATCTGAGCTCTGGTTATTCTCGCTCTCGCCGTACTTCAGCGACAACTTGGCATCAAAGAATATGAAGTCATGCGGGAGCGCTTCGATAATGAGAAAAAGACAATCAAAAACTGTATCCCGGTGATCGTCGAAGGCGTCGCGCATGACGTAGCCGATCCACGCTACATCGCGGCCATTACTCGGCGCATCTAGCTGACAATCTATCGCCCATTTACAGTTTGCGCAATCGAATTCAGTAGTATACTAGTATAGTATGGAGGCACCGCTCTACCAAATTCAGAAAGAACTGCTCGAAGAATTATATGTACTACAGAATAGGTCGATGCAGCAGATCGCCAACAACCTAGGATGCTCGTTAAACAGAGTTGACTATTGGATGAGAAAATACGGAATATCACGCCGCACCCGCTCCGATGCGACATACGTTCGGCGCAACCCAGGCGGTGACCCGTTCACTGTTAAAGTAAACTTGACCAGCGAAGAGCGCGAACTGTACGGCATGGGGTTGGGGCTATATTGGGGCGAGGGAACAAAGGCAAGTCCCTCATCGGTGCGCCTTGGCAATTCTGACCCAGGTATTATACTCAAGTTCATTGAGTTCCTTGAGCAAATATACGGGTTAAGTCGCAAAAATATGCATTTTGGGATGCAACTGTTTACCGATTGCTCATTCGAGGAAGCGATTGATTACTGGACACGCATTCTAGAGATCGATCGAAAACAATTCTACAAACCCATCAGGACTATCTCTGGCAGTATCGGCACGTATCGTAAAAAGAACCGATACGGGGTTGTGACCCTGTACTACAATAACAAACGCCTGCGTGATATACTTGTAGAGCAAATTAATAACATGCAGCGATAGCTCCTACGTGAAGCGCAAGTTAACCGTAGAGCACAACGCATTTAATAATATGTGCCGTGATAGCTCAGTTGGTAGAGCGCATCCATGGTAGGTCATACAACCTCCTGCCCACTGGTTAAGAAATTACCACGTGAATCCCGAATAACGGTTAAAGCCCTGCGTAAGGGTAAGACCGTGGCAAATCGCCTTAGGCGAAAGGCCCGAACGACTGACAAGGGAAGCTACGTCGCCACACGCGATATGCTTAAGATACAGTCTAGCCCCCTAATATACGTTCTAGAAATAGGGGTGTAAGTGAAGGATGAGGTCCCGAGTTCGAATCTCGGTCGCGGCTCCATTGAACATTTAACCGCTCCATTTGGGGCGGTTTTATATTTAAATGTATAATTGTAATATGAGCACAAGCAACGAGAAGACCGTGGAGGCATATAATAACCACATCCAACAATATGTGGACGGAACAACGCACGATGTTTCCGGTCCTATCAAGTACTGGCTTGATAGTATTGTCGAGGGCCTGCCCTATGATGCCCGCATTATGGAACTCGGTAGCGCGTTCGGTCGTGATGCAGATTACCTTGAGTCAAAGGGATTTACAGTAGATCGAACCGATGTAACGCCTGGATTCGTCAAGCTACAAAAGGAGCTTGGGCGTAGCTCGCGTGTACTTAATGCGATTTCGGACGCATTCCCGGACGAGCTAGACGCAATTTTTGCCAACGCGGTAATGTTACACTTCAACGGTAAGGAGATAGAGCAGGTTTTAGCCAAGTCATATATTTCACTCCGTGCAAATGGTAGATTGGGCATAACACTGAAGGCGGGTGACGGCGAGGAATGGTCGAGTATGAAACTTGGTGCACCGCGCTATTTCCATTATTGGCGCCCGGAAAGTATACAACCCGTTCTTGAATCTGCAGGCTTCAGTATAGTTGATATCAACTCAAGCGCTGCTAACGGAACAGAATGGCTACAGATTGTTACTAAGAAAAATACGAAAGACGAGGATAATTATGGCAACATTTAGTTTTGACATTGAAAGTACGTACGACAAAGCCGAAATGAATAATGTATACCTGCAGGTGGAACGGGAAATCACCAACCGGTTTGATTTTAAAGGCACGCCGGCTGCCGTTGAATGGCTTGAGAACAAAAGTGGCCTTAAGCTTATTGGGAGCAATGAATGGCAAATTGATGCCATTTTGGACATCGTCCGCAAAAAGCTGGCAGCCCGCGAGCTTACCAGTAAAGTACTCGATTTAACCAAAGAAGTCCACGAAGCCAACCTGCGCGCCTGGAAAGACGTGCCGTTTAAGGATGGGCTAAAGCAAGACGACGCCAAAAAAATCACAGCACTCATTAAGGCGAACCACCCTAAAGCTAAAGCGCAAATCCAAGGCGACGTAGTCCGTGTTACCAGCGCCAGCAAAGACGAGCTGCAAGCTGTGATACAATCTATCCACGCCGCCGACTTTGATTTTACAACTGTGTTTACGAACTACCGCTAGTACATGGGGTTCATGTATCCCCGGGCCCTACTCTTGAATAACAGATGGATATTTGATATAATCGACAGTTGATTGTAATTAGCAAATATTAAAGGAAGTTTATGGCTAAAAAGACCAATACCAAGCGCAAGATTATTGCACTCGTGAGCGAACTGACCGGGCACCGCACCTACGTGACGCGCAAAAACACAATGAATACCCCAGACAAGCTGGAACTCATGAAATATGACCCACGGGCGCGCAAACACGTCAAATATGTCGAAACCAAAAAGAACCTTGGCCGCAACGAAGTAAAGGCTAAAAAGCACTAAAAAATACGCCCGGTATGCCGGGCTATTTTATTCCTGGTCCAATATTACGCGCGCCGCGCTCACGGTATCAAGTGTTTTGGCAAGCCACATTGCGTTTTGGAGCATAGTTTCAACAAGCGCTGCGTTTGGGTACCTACTTTCGCTATACACGTAAACCAGGTTGTCTTCGATTTCAAAGCTCATGTCGCCAAAATGGCTCACTATCACTTGGGCGGCAGCAGGCGGAAACAACTGTTCAATCCCAACAATGTCCGATGGCCGGGCATATACACTAAAATTGCTCACAAATTTTTGCGGATATTCAGCCATCGTACCGAACAGCATTTGCTTTAGCTGGGGATAGGTTGACTCAAACACGCCGTTGCTCGCTTGCGGCCCCACATAAAAATGCGGCAATGTGCTATCGGCATGCAGCCGAATGGCCACAATAAACCAGTGGCAGCGGCGTTCGTGCTGGTCGCGCGTTAACATAATATCATTGCGGAGCACAAACGAAACATCGTATCCTTGCACCGTACCGACAGTGTAAAAACTATCAATCTGCGTGCGCGAAACAGTAAAGCCGCGCAACAGGTTATAGTCGTCTTTGCGCGGATCAACAGCGCCAAAATAAATCAGGCCGTATTTGTCGGCAATTTTTTGCACGGTGTGCGCACTTATTCGTGCACGTAACATATGCCCGGGGCTCATGTGGCGAACGGTGCGCTTTATGATGCTCTTTTTGCCCGCGACGACCATATTGCTACTCCATGCCCGCAAGGTCTAGCAATGTATTCACATATTCGGCTTGCGTCCAGGTAAGCGGCTCTACGGATACGTTTTCGAATGTGTCGGGGCGTAGCTGCTCGGGCAACACGCCAGTCGAGCGCATAATACCGGTTACCCAATCAATAATAGTCGTTGCTGTCGCCGTATCGCCCTGTTGCAATGAATACTGCGCAAGCCACAGCGAAATAATAGGCCATAAATTGGGGCGGTCTGGTGTTACGCGCTGGTAATTATCATTTTGGTAGCGTGGCATGCCGGGGCGCGCCGCATCAAATGAAAACTGCTTTTTCGCTGCCTCGATACTCGCGCGCATTTGCTGGCTATCGCAGGCAAAAAGCCCATACATGAACCCACCGTACAGTGCAGACATATCGAGTGTTGTATCGGGCTCACTGGCGCCGCTTGTGGTAGGGCGAAAACCCTTTATAATGTACTGCTTTTGCGAATCAAAAAATACGTCGCGGGCTTTTTCCGCCATTGTATCGGCAACTGTGCGCCACGCCACTACGTGGTCAAGGTCGTTACGCTTTTCGGCAAGCGAAGCTGCGGCCGTTAGCGCCGCGCAGGTAACCGCAGTAGTGTAGGCGGTTGTCATGTAGTGCTCTTCCCACAAATCGTACGATGCCCGCGGTAGGTGCGTTTTTTCATCAATATAATCTGACAAAAAATCCGCCATTGGCACCACAAGCGATTCATAAAAATCATGTAATAACTTTACGTCACCGTTCGATTCATAAAACTGTGTAAACACAAACAGCACGCTTGCTGTTTCATCTGTTTGGATAGGCGGGCTCACGCTGCCGTCTTCGTGCAGGTAAGGGTGCCAGCTGCTCCCCAGCGCGCCGTCTGCCATGTATTTATGGCTTAGGTAGCCACCAGCATTTAAACCGCGGCGGCAAAAATCAAAAAAGCGGTACGGCTCGTCGTAATACCCAAGGCGGATGAGCGGCCATACGGCGTAGGCGCCATCACGCGGCCAGGCGTAGGCATATACGTCGCGCCAATGTTGCAACATGGCGCTGTCGGTGCTGGCAATGACGGCACCGCGCTTATCAAGGTGGGCCTTTGTTATAAGCAAGCTACGCACAAACGGCGCCCGGTATTGTTCGGGCAAGCGCTCAATCGCCGGCTGCGCAGTCGCAAGCCAAGCGTGCCAACCAGCCGCCGTTGCGTCGAGCCGGCGTGTGTGGCCTTGTTTTTGCACCTGCTTGTGCACATACAATGCTTCGCGGAGCGAGGTGCCACAAGCCACCCAGTAATCTACCCGTGCAGAATCATTGGCAGCCAGATCCATACTAAACCGTAGCGTGCTGTCAACTTGGCCGTGCTCAACCGTGCACATGCTCAGCTCGCCGTCTTCGGCGTCTTTGTAGGTGCCTTCGCGGCCTTCGATGCCAAACAGCCCACACGTGTATTGATCGAACCATTCATTATTATTAAGCCTACCCGATACAACAAAAGCACGACGGCCGCGGTAGTGCAGCATGGCGTTGTCGCCCGGTAGGTACTGCACGGTGTCTGTGTTGCTTGCCGAATCACCAATAATAAATGCTTGGTGCATAAATAATTTTATATTGCGTGGCTTATTTGCTAGGTTAATGACATGTACCGTCCTAAGTAGCGCGCTATAGTCGGTGTCCACCGTATCGTCGAATTCAAGCGTAATACCGAGCCGTGCGTTGTTTGCAACAGTATGCCCAATAAGCGCATGGTGCGGGTAGCTAAAGTCAAAATGCCATTCGCCACCGTCGAGCCAGCTGACTGCACCATCTACCCACACCCCAATGTGGTGGCGCAGGGCGTTATCGGCCGCATGGTTTTCTAGGCCCACATACGGAAAATAAAAGTCGTGCACCAACCCATACTCATTGACCCCAACATGCAGCTCGCCATTGCTTAAAACGATTGGCCGGGACATTTAGAGCCCCCTGTGGTTAGCTTCCATTATGCGGTAACGAACATCGCGCACCGCGTTCATAAAATACAAAAATGCATGATAGGGTGAGTCATACGGGCTAAAGTAGGCGTGTACATCACCGTCGGCAGAATATTTTGTACACATATAGTACGGGTGGTCGCTCGTTGTTAGGCGGCCCCAGTCACTAATCAAATTGGTGTCATTGCTGCGGAGTACGTCGTCTTCAAGGTCATATAGGTGGCGCATGGCCTCTTGCTGCATGCCATTACCCAGCCAAGCCGTCAGGTCGCGCTCGGTGTCTGCCCACGTAACCGTATCGGGCATACTTACAATATCTTTAGTATCAAAAGCATCGGCTGCCTCGCTAATAGTATAAAAAGTGTTGTACTCGTTAGCGTTCCATTGCTTAATAAATTCTTCAAAAAAGGCAAAAATACCAGTGTCTTCCCATACGTTTTCGCCAAAGGTTTCGTAGTCCATAAACAAATTGACCACTTGGCCGTCGCCCAACGAATCATTTGTCCAGGTAGCAAACTTATCAGCCGTGAGCGGGTAGCCTTCCCAGGCCTTGTTGCCAAAACGGAACGCGATATCATCACTTAGGCGATAGTTTTTAAGCAGTAGTTTGATATTTTTCGTATCGTGCGGCTTATATACATAGTTCGGGCTGCGCCAACCTAATACTTTGTCCCAACCTTCGGTAATAATCGCCTTAAACCCGGCTTCGTCGGCCCATTTTGCGAGCTGGTCGTTATATGCAAGCTCGGTATTGCGGAATGCAGTCGTTTCAACGCCAAAAACTTCACGAATTTTGTCGCGGTGCATCGTTACCTGGCGCTCAAATTCCGGCCGGCTAAAAAAGAACGCAAGGCTGTGGTAATAGGTTTCAGCGACAATTTCTACCCGGCCCGTGGCGACCAACCGCTTAAAGCTTTCCAGGCAATCGGGTGCCCACGCCTGCATTTGCTCTAGGATAGTGCCGCTAATACTCAGGGATACCTTAAAATCGGGGTAGGTGTCGAGCATATGCTGCAACACGGCGTTCATGGGGCGGTAGCTTTTGTCTGCCACCTTTTCGAGTACGGCTTTATTGCTGGCGTATTGGTTTGAACCATCTTTAAAATATTCATGGTCAATTGCCGTATCAAAAACCGAATAATCACGCACACGCCAAGGTTGGTGTACGTGCAAATATAATACCAACCCTCTGTTTGCCATTACGCTGCCGCCCCTATTTTAGTTTGATTGTAGATGCCCATACATTTTTTAGCGATATCGTTCCATGATAGTTTAGCATATTCTTTTTGGATATCCGACTTTAAGCTGTGCTGCAGCGCTGGCGAGCTGGCAATACCAACAAGCTGGTCGGCCAATTTATTGGTATCCCAAAAATCATAGCGAAAGATTGCGTTCAAAACTTCGGCCACCCCAGACTGCTTGGTCAAAATAAGGGCATTGCCGTAATGGGCGGCTTCGAGTGCCGTCAGCCCAAACGGCTCGCTCACGCTACTCATCACAAACACGTCACTCACGCTGTAGGCATCACGCCACTGTTTGCCGCGCACAAAACCGGTAAAAATCACTTTGTCGGCGATACCAAGGTTGGCGGCCATTTCGACCAGTTCGTCACGCTGTTCACCATCGCCCGCCAAAAGTAGCGCCATGCGGTCATTTTTGCTCACCGCCTTGGCAAAGCCTTCCAAAAGCTGCGTTAAACCTTTTTGCACCGTAAAACGGGTAATTGCGCTAATAATCGTGTAGCCTTCGCGTTTTAACGATTCTAGGTAGCGGTAGGTGCGCATGTCGTATTCGTAATTACCCATGCTCGCAACATCGATACCGTTATACACCACTTCGACTTTGTCAGCCGGAATGCCATATTTATGCACAATAATACTTTTGGTAATGCCACTTACCGCCAGAATGCGGTCGGCCATCATTAGGCCCTGATATTCAATTTCGTGCACAATGGGGTTGCCGCTACCAAAGTGGCCCGCGCGGTCAAATTCAGTTGCGTGCACATGCACAATCAGCGGCTTATTGGTCAGTTGCTTGGCACGCATGCCAGCTTCCATGGTAAGCCAGTCGTGCGCGTGG
>JAJXWT010000004.1 GCA_021781475.1 bacterium | reverse complement strand
AGTGCATACAACGCCTTTGCAATCGCAAGGCCGTACTGGCGTCGCTCTGAATCGCTAAAGTGTTCGCCAACAACAGGCTCAATCTTGTACGTGTACGCGGCATGGTCAATGCGCGCATCATTTAGGCTATCAAATGCCCTGCGCTTTTCGCGGTCAGAAAATGCGTCGGATTCTGCTATATCGAACATGGTGTCGCGAAATTCTAAGCCCTGGGCGGCAAGTGCTGCGTCGGATTCTTCAAATAGCCCAGAATCAACTGCCTTCTGTATCCTTCGGCTTACCTCACGTGTCGTGGAACCCTCGCTTTTTGAAACAAATAGCCGGCGATACCCTGCTTTTGCACTCGCCACAATACGGTCAATTTGCGCAGCGTTAATCCTACCATTAGCATGACGCACTGCCATAAAAACAGCGCTTTCTTCTGGTATTCCTTCCCTAACAAGCAGCTTTGCAACCGTGTCGTAGCCTGCAAATTTACTGTCCGGGGCATCTTGCAGCAACTCACCCACCATTAGGCTGCTATCGGCTGCGAACAGGAGCGGATACTGTTCCCGTAAGCCGCCAAACCTCTGCGCCGCCTCTTGCAGGCGCTGATTATATCCTTTTGGCATCGTTGATGTGAGCCCAAGTAACTGCCTGCTGTCCAGCGCACTATAAAATTCTTTATCCACCTGCTCGTCCGTCAAACCTTCGAGGTAAACTTGCGGGTCTTTTGCGACCTGCCAGGCGCGTTCAACAGATTGGCGCACCGCTACGTCTGGGTTTTTGGTGTTTTGGGCGCGTTTCAATAATTGCTTGACGGTAAAGTAGTTGCCAATCTCGTTATACATTTCGGATTGCTCAGGAACCATATCTTGTAACTCATACACAAACGTTTCGTCCAGGTAGTGTATTGCACGCGCCGGTTCCATGTCGCGCACAAGCCGTGCCGCCCCTGTTACGGCCTGCTTATTAAATGTGAGATTTGGGTCTTCAACCTTAATTTTTTTGACTACACCAGATATTGCGCTGGCAATATCATCATTCACGGTGTCACCAGGTAGTGCACCTTCCTTGTTAAGCAACTTGTTAAATTTGCTGATTACCAGAGCCGTCATGCCGCGTGCGACATCATGCTCTACGTCATCACTCACCCTTTGCAGCACATCTGTAAGCCCAATGTTGGGATTATGGGCAACTTCGCTGCTCTCTGATCCGCTTAACCTCCGCAATGCTGCGAGTGCAACAATTTGCTCAAAGCCCAGCAGCAGCCTTTCGCCTGCGCCAGTCTCGTAAGTTTCGTAAGTCTCGTGTGGCAGCTTCATATTTGTTTATTTTTCGTGTTTCTTATCTATAATTATTAGCATAAACGTCATAAAAAGTCAAGTGGTGCATGTGGGGTAGCTACAGCTGAAAACGCCCCACGACATCGATATACGACTCGTAGCAGGACAACCCCCTCTTTGGCATCGTGCCACAGGCCGTTCGAGAAGCAATTAACCAGCACGTCTCAGGCAGTAAGTTGTGACATTTTTCACACTTAATGTGAGATAATAAAAATTGAAGTAGTATTTGTTGCCACTCGTACCTTTAGGGGGGAACGTGTCACACTCACGGCGTCCACGCAAGTACCGGGATCTCACTCCTGAGGAATTCAGCAAGACGTACCGGCTTAACTATGGGTTCGACGAGCTATTCGAGCCACGGGGCAAGTTCCACACAGACAAGGAAAAGCAGGCCGCATTCGAGCTCCAGCTCACCAACCTCATCCGCACCGCGCGAATGAGTATCATTGGTGTTTTCAAGGAAACGCGAGAGCCATACCGTAAGGCTACCCGTAGGACCGACAACTACGTCAGCGTCCGCGAGGATTTCGAGGCACTACTGATGTTCCTACAGAGCACGATTCGCAACCCAATCATCCGGTGCCGGGATCTGTCGGCTCGCTTTGACCGCGTGTGGCCCGAAGACAGGGAAGCGATCCGAAAGGTCGCCGTTGAGCAACTGATTGTCGCCGCCCTGTTGCAGCTGTGTGATCCCGCGAATCATGACCTGTGGTATGACGAACGGCGTAGCATCTGGCAGATGTCGCAGTCCTGCATCGACGAACCCCGCCTGTTGCGCAAGCAAACACGCGATACGGCGAATGCAGTAAAGGGGTTTTACGACAGCCGCACCTACCACGGCCGCAACGGCAGGCAAGCTCGCCCACGCGACCGCGGTAACGGCAATGCATACCGCTCCACGGGCTTCGCTTCTCAGGTCCATTGACCGCCCCCATCCCCCCAGAAGCCATCTGGGGGGTCAACCCGACCATCAAAAGGACCGGCTGTATTGCCGGCCCTTATTTTTTGCAAATAAAGCTTTACGCGTCGTCTTTTGCTCTATCAAGCTTATCAAGCCGTAGGCCTTTAACAATAAAGTACACCACAAATGCCACGGCAAGCAGCGTTATTGCAGAGCTGACAAATGCGCCCCATTGAAAATCCGCCGTGCGACCCCACAGGTGTACGTGCCAGGTTGCGTTTTCGAGGCCAGATTGCGAGCCAACAACAAACTGCACAATGGGCGTAATAAAGCCTTGCACAAGTTTTTTGACCGTGTCGCCAGCGGCGGTCCCAATCGCTAGCCCGACTGCGAGGCCAATTACCCCTTGTTCGCGAATAAAAATGACAAAGCCGTTGCCGCGCCTGCTGGCACTTGCGGCTTTTGCTTTGGCGGCGGCCAATTTAGCCGATAGCGCGGCGCGCTTGGCTTCGGCGGCAGACTGTGCGGCACTCGTTTTTGCCGTGGCTACTGTGTTACGTGGCATTGTTTTCCTCCATGAATTCTTATGGGTTTCTACGCATTATTTTACAACAATATGACAAGGGGTACGTAGGACGGTGTCCTACGTACCCCTTTTTGTTCAGCTCACGATCAGTACGTACGGCGAGACGCCATACAGGTCGACGCGCCAGGGAGAGTTCGTGACCAGCCGCACGCTCGGCGTACGGTTGACAACACGGCGAAACTCGCCGTAGCTCATCTGCCACAGGGTACCATCCTGTGCCTGTAGGCTAGGTAGCGGGCAGTTGCGGCACACCAGGCCAGCGTGGGTGACATGTTCAATCCCAATGGCCCCGAACATGTCATCGAGAGAATTGTACGCATGCTCCCCGACACCAAGGCGGCTGCGGATTGAGCGCACGAGTGCGCTGAGAACCAAACTTCTCTGCCAACCCTCGATTTGGCTGATGCTGGGTAGTGTTACAAATTTCGGTGCAGTTGTCATACCGCGCCCCCTTTGAGCTGACCGCTGCACACGTCTTGTCGTGTACGACTAAGCGGTGAATGTAATATACAATAATTTTTACATGTTGTCGATAGCAACAATGCCCAACAATTCAAGGCCGGCACGCAGAATATCGGCGTAGCGGCCCACGAGCGCCAGACGAGCCGCCTGTTCGGGTGTACCAATTACGCGGTTTTTTTCATAAAAGCGGTTGAATTCCTGCGCCAGTTCAAATAGGTACGTGCAAATGTGGTGCGGGGCAAGCTCGGTAGCTGCGCGCTCCACTACCTCGGCGTATTCTGCCATTTTGCGCACCAATAGGCGCTCGTCGGTGTTAAATACATGGTCGGCTGGCACATCTACGCTGACATCGCCACCGGCTTTTTTAAGCACGGAGCGTGCCCGAGCGTGCGCATACTGCAAGTATGGCCCGCTGTTACCCTGCAAACTGACCGATTCTTCGATGTCAAAGGCAATGTCACCGCCCGCGCGGTATTTCAAAAACTGGTACTTCACGGCGCCAAGTGCGATATCATTCACAACGCTTGGGTTATTGGTCATTTCAGCGACTTTTTCGCGCACAATATCAATTACATCGGCGGCGCGGGCTACATTACCAAGGCGTGAACTCATTTTTTTACCATCGGCAAACTTTACCGTGCCGTTCATAATGTGCGTCATGTGCTCGCCAAGGCCCGGCTGCAGGGCATTGGCTGCCGCAAATACCACGCGCATGTATTCTTTTTGGTCGTTGCCGGTAATAAGGGTGCGCTGGTCAAAGTTATAGTCTGCCTTTTCGGTAAAAATCACACCAAGGTCTTTGGTTTCGTAGGTTGGCAGGCCCTTGCTCGTGATAAAAACGCGGGTGTGCAGGTGTTGGCTGTCGCCCGGAGCAAACACCACCGCGCCTTCGCTGTCAGTAAATAACCCCTGCTCTTTGCCGGCATACACTAACTCCAGCCCCTTTACGGCCGTGGCGCTTTCGGGGTAATAGCGCATATGGTCAACTTTAATCAAATCATAAAAGGCGTCAAAATAATCGTAGCTCCACTGGCGGGTTGTCCAATAAATTTGCGCAAAGGCGCTATCGTGATCACCCGTACTGTGCAGTGAATAAATTTGTTGGTTGTAGGCATCGATTGCCTGCTTTGCACTGTCAGATTCTTCGTACGCGCCGGCGCCAACCACATAACAGGCGCTAATCCAGCGGGCTCGTTCCATTGGGTCGTTACTGATTGCCTGCAAACCCTGGGGGGTTTCGCCACCGAGTGCCTGCACCATGCCAAACATACATTTAGCCGCGTGCAGCCCTACGTCGCCACCAAAACTGGTGCGAAACATTTGTGCCCCACTTTGCTCAACCAACCGTGCTAATACATCGCCTAAAATAGTCTGGTATAAGTGGCCAGTGTGCAGTTCTTTAAATGCATTCGGGCAGCTATATTCCAACACATACCGAATATTTTTATATTGCAAAGCCGGTTGCCGCAATGCGTCCTTAAGCAGCCTACTGTCGAGTATTGTCAAGTTGATAAAGCCAGGACCCGCTACTTCAACCTTTGTAAAGTCGCCGGTTGCCCGTAGGGCGTCGGCAATCGCGTCGGCAATCGCGCGCGGGTTTTTGCCCAATTGGCGTGCCAGCTGCAACGCCGCGTTGGTGCTAAAATCACCAAACTGCGGCTCGGGCCGCGTGAGTTGCGGTACGATATCCACACTATAAAGTTCAAGAATAATCTGTTTGAGCGCTTGTTCCATCACCCCAATTATATCAGAGGTGCACAAAAAGCCCTATTGGTGGCGCTTAGTCTTGTTCGCCAGGCTCAAGCACGTCGAGTTCCGCCACCACCGATACGGGGCTAATGCCCTTTACGGTGTGGAGCACATAACGGAATGCGTCCATCGTGTCGACATCGAGGTCTTGTTCCTCAGGTTCAATTCGTTCTTCGGCCATTTTTGTTTTTATAATCCTTTATCTGTTACGTTATCACACTTGTGCTTAAAAGTCAATGTGGCACGCCCCCGCGCAGGCTGCTACCATAAGGAGTAATGAACAAAATTACTGCTGCCGAGCCGGCGCAACAATCTTCAAAACGTGCCCCGAGTTATGTCGACGCCAAAGAGTACGCTGCAAAATACCAATCTATCAAACAGCGTGCTACAGCCCAGAAAGCTCGCGGTCATACAGTGCTGACAAGTGTCGCAGTAGTAATCGGCACCGCTACCGCATACGATCTGGCGGTACTGATTTATACCGCCATACACCGGCACGGTATGACCCCAAGTTTTGTCCTGCCTGTTTTTGTCGTGCTGTGTGCGATGCTCGTAGTTACCGCAGGGCTTGCCCAGCGCTCGCGCCGCGCCTACCGCTTTAGTGTTCCGCTCCTGGTGTTTGTGGCAATCGCCGGCCTAGTTGGGCAATATGTCGCCCAAACTACGTTATCAAAAAGCGCTGGCTGGCTGACGCTGCTTGTCGCCTGTTTTGCTTTATACCTACTGAGCGATGCAGCCGTTAAACGACTGTTTTCTTAGCTGCCTTAATAAGCCCGCGGAATAGCGGGTGTGCACGCATAGGGCGGCTTTTGAATTCTGGGTGCGCCTGGGTTGCCACAAAGTAATCACATGTTGGCGCTTCAATGAATTCGACCAATTTACCATCTGGTGATGTGCCGCTTACAACAATGCCACCTTTTTCGATATCTTTCAAGAAGGCCTGGTTAACCTCATAGCGGTGGCGGTGGCGCTCCGTAATGTTTGTTGTATTATATACATTAGCAACCCTGCTGCCCGTTACCAATTTGGCGGGGTAATCACCGAGCCGCAGCGTGCCACCGGTACTTTGCTTACCTTCTTGGCCTGGCATAATGTATACTACGTTTTCTTTGGTATCGACGAATTCTGTGCTATTTGCGTGTTGTAGGCCGCCCTTGCGCGCGGCAGCAATTACCGCCACCTGCAAGCCCAGGCACAGGCCGAGGTAGGGCTTGCTATGGTCGAGCGCATAACGCGCGGCGGTAATTTTGCCTTCGATACCACGGCTGCCAAAGCCGCCGGGCACCAAAATACAATCGACTTCGTCTAACTGTTCGTTAGTGACATTCTCGGCATCGATCCAGCGGATATCGGCATCCACCTTTTCGGCCCAGCCGGCACTTTTTAGGGCTTCTATTACACTTAAGTAGGTATCCGTGTTGTCGAGGTATTTTGCGACCAAGCCAATCTTAATATGGCGCTCAAACCCTTGCGTGTCTTCGTCCACCAGCTTGCGCCAGGCAGCGAGCGCTGGTTTTTTGGTTACGCCCGTAAATTCACTCAGTTTTTTATTCAAGTCGCGCGCGACCGTTAAGGGCACTTCGTACACTGTATGGCAGTTCGGCATCATCATCACGCCATCACGCGCGATACCGCCAAACTTGCTGATTTTATCGGCAATAGCATCGGGCGCCGGGTGGGTGCTATCGGTGCGCACCCCTACCACATCGGGCATAATGCCGTAGCCACGCAGGTCGTTTAGGGCATTTTGGGCGGGTTTGCTTTTAAATTCGTGGCTCGTACCAAGGTACGGCACATACACCACGTGCACATACATGCACCGTTCGCGGCCAATGCGGCTGCCAAATTCGCGGATCGCTTCAATAAACGCCAGGCTTTCGTAGTCGCCAACCGTGCCGCCGACTTCCACAATATGCACATCGCTGCCATTACCGGCATCGGCAATCGAATCCATAATCGCGCCAGTGAGGTGCGGCACCAGTTGTATCGTTTGCCCGCCAAATTTACCAGCGCGTTCATCGTCAATTAATTGCTTCATTAATCGCCCCTGCAAGGTAGCGCTTCTTTGTGTAAGCTCTAAATCCAAAAAACGCTCGTAGTGGCCAAGATCCAGGTCGGTTTCGGCACCATCCTTGGTGACAAAGCATTCGCCGTGCTCTTTTGGGTTTAATAGCCCAGCGTCCACGTTTAAATACGGGTCGCACTTTTGAATACTAACATTTAACCCCTTAGACTGAAGCACCGCCCCAATGCTGGCGGCGGTGATTCCTTTACCGACGCCACTTAATACGCCGCCGGTAACAAATATAAATTTTGTGTTTTTACCCATGTTCACAATATCCCCCATGGGCTTTTAGTATAGCATGGTTGCGCCCATGTACGCTATAGGTAGCGTGTTGTATTTATTTTTATGCGCTAACTAGGCAACGACACCCTCTAGATCACCGAGCAACTGCGCACGGGTCGCAATGTCATTAGGAGTGGTGCGTTTCCCCCTCTCACGTTCAGAGCGCGTGCCCCGTGCTAAAAGCGCTCGGTTATACTCTTGGGTTGGACCCCAGATTTCGTTTCCCCTAGCATCATAGCCTTGAAGCTCGTAACCATCGGGCATATTAATTGGTCGGATATATCCACCTTTTTCATTGTTCATCTTACTCACACCCCTCACATATTAAATCGTTAGTATTGTCGCCATCTAGCCGCCGCAGCGCCTCTGTAATGGCTTGTAGTTTTTGCTCGAGCGTCATATCGCCGCCCGTAAGTGTTTGCTCCATACCCCTCCTTACCCATGCACGCAAGCAAAAAATACCGCACCACAACGCGCAGCTTGCATACACTGTAATTATTAATGTTTATTTTGGCACTACCTCCCTGAATGCGTAGCGTCTACATAAGACTATAGGCGCTGCTGGTGGTGTTTTCAAGGCTTTTTAGCATGTGCTTTTTACCACAAGCACCCCATACTACTGGGGCGCGTAAGGTACCTACAAAAGCGTGCATTTACGGTACTGGGCACACCTTGACCATAGCCAATATGGGCACCACACAATTAATAAATGTCGACAATGGTTATTTTTTATGATATAAAAACCCTAGGCGATATCCGTCACATTCATTGTTCAAAGGGGCACAATGTACGCTGTATACCTGTTCATAATCCCGCCGCTAGCCCTCATATTTCTTGTACTGCACAAGGACTCGAGCGAGAATCGAAAGACGCGCCTGAGAAGAATGGCAGCAGTCGAAGAAACCCAGCGTGCGCTGGTTGAGCAAATGGTCTACGCGAGCAAAACTGCGAGCGCCCTGCTCGACAATGAGGTGAACGCCGAGATTGCCGAGTGCGCATTTCGCCGCTACAACAACGCCGAGCAAATGCAAAAGCAGTTCGTTCACGCGCAAGCTATGTTTGCTCAATTCATTATGCTGATTATGACCCAGCAATTGAGCATGGAGTTGGTTGCACGCAACCGGCAGGCAAAGCGCAGGGGTGCGCGGCTACTCGCCGATGAGTACGAGCGGCGCGGGGCCGATATTGACACACTCTACCGTAGACTAAAGCAGATGGGTGTGTCGGTTGACCGTTACGAGCAGCAATATGCCAACAGATAGCTGCCGCCACACGTTGTCGGGGTGGCCAATCCCCACCCCGACAACAAAAAAGCCACCCAATTACGCATACTTGACGCAAATCGCCCAAACAGGTTACATTTAAGATATTATTATGAACGCTACGTGGGCAGCAGCTAAAAAACAGTCGGGGTTTACGCTAGTCGAGCTTTTAATTGTGGTTGTGATTATTGCGGTGTTAGCCGCGATCACTATTGTGGCCTATACAGGGGTACAAAACCGCGCGCTTGATGCAAAAACCAGTGATGGCATGGAAAAAGTGGCAAAAGCGCTAGTGCTGTGGTCGCTTGACCACGGCAATTCGATTACCGGCGGCAGTGGCTCAACCACCGCCCTTGGGGCAAGCGGTGTGTGCGCCGATGGTGGCGGCCAAGGCTGGGCGGCGACCGGAACATACAGCTGCACACTCGAAGACATGCTGACTGCCGCCGGCTACCTGCCAAAAAACTATATTAGCTCGCTCCCCAATAACCCCACCTACCCAAGCACCGGCTACTCTACCGGCAAATACTCGGCCATGATATACAAATGTGGCAGTACCACGGGCCTTTATGTGCTGCTATGGTCGCTACGGCAACCGTCGGCAACAGACACGGCTAATTTGAACAACGCCATTACCCAGTGTGGGGTTGGGACAACGGCCACAACCTACAACATGAAATCAGCGCGCATTATTCAGCTGTAGGGCCATTTTTGCCAGCATTTACTTCGTAACTCGTGTTGGTGCTTTCAAAAAAGTTCACCAACTCGTAGGTGTCGTTGGCGGTGGCCATCCATTTGGCAGGGTTACCCACCTTATATTCCGGCTCAAAACCAAGCTCTTCGAGCCGGCGGTCAGTGAGGTATTTGACGTACTGGTTTACGTAATCAGCGTTCAGGCCTAAAATGCCCTGCGGCAACAATGCCTTGTTGTAATCCTCTTCCATTTTTACGCCATCCAAAATCATCTGTTTGATTTCGGCCGCGAATTCCGGCGTTTGTAAATCTTCGTTTTCATCGAGCACCGTTAAAATTAAGTTCATACCAAACTTAAGGTGCAGGCTTTCGTCGCGCACAATCCAGTCAATCAAGCTACCAAAGTTCCTTAGCAAATTACGTTGCCGAAAGCTAAGCGCCACCATAAAGCCACTGTAAAACCAAATACCTTCCAAAATAATGTTGTAGGCAATCAAGTTACGCACGAAATCTTTTTTGCCCTCTGTCGTACTAATATCAAGCTGCTCGCCTGTCATGCGCTTAATATATTTGTACTCAAACTCCTCTTTGGCCGCCATAGTCGGCTCGTCCACATGGGCGCCATAAGCCTTTTCGCGGTCAATCGGGAACGTATCCAGTACATACTCAAACGCCATGCAGTGGTTGGCCTCTTCCCACATTTGTTTGCTGACATATACCTGCGTTTCGGCGGTATTTAAATATGGGTACACGCCAAACGCCAGCGCCTTGTTTACCAAAAGTTCGTTGGGGTTAAAGTAGCTCATTAAAAACGTTACCGCATAGCGTTCTTCGTCGGTCATTTTTTCCCAGTCAGCGAGGTCCTGCGCCAACTGAATTTCATTCGGAAACCACGTGTTCGCTACCGCTTGATCGTATAGATCCATTGCCCATTGGTAGTGGATTGGTTTTAGTAAAAGGCCGTCCTGAATCGCTGTTCCTAATATTCCCATGCTGTGCACTCCTTTTTTTAGCGTAGCCGCTGCTCGTGCGGCAAGCTGTAATTTTGGTTACATTTTTTATTCACAGCCGTCGCAAATTGTCAGACTCGCCGGATCGATTGGTGCGGCTATTTGGCCGTTTTGCGCGGCCTTTTCATTCGCTTCAGCCTGCGCCTGTTCCATCGCGTCGCTAATGGCTTGTAGCTTTTCCTCTAGGCTCATATCGTCGTTTATAATTGCATTTGCGTTCATAGGTTGTGCTCCCCCTTTTATTATTTATCCTTTTGCAAAGCCAAAGCCCTTGCGCATTGTTCCGGTACTTTTGGCGATTTGTTCGGCTTTATTTACAGTTGTCGTGCTTTGTTCGGCCTGGTGGCGCGGCTTCATGTGCAGGTAGTACGTGGTTTTTAGGCCACGCTTCCAGGCCTCCATGTAGACCTTTTCCATATCGTCAATGCTACGACTTTCTAGGTACATGTTGCGGCTGATAGATTGATCAACCCATTTTTGGGCGCGCGCCGCCACTTCAATAAAGGCGTACGGGCTTAATTGGAAACAGGTTTTGTATACATCTTTTATGCTCTGCGGAATGCCCTCAATGTTGGTCAGGTCACCCTGCTCTACCAGCAGTTGATCTTTCACCTGCTCCCACAGGCCGAGTTTTTTTAGGTCAGCGACCAAGTTCGTGTTGACTTCCAAGAACTTGCCATTTAAGGTACTGCGGCTAAAAATCTGGCTAAATTGCGGGTCAATACCCGGCGTGGTGCCGGCCACGTGGCCAATGTTCGCCGTTGGCGCAATCGCCATGAGTGTGGCGTTGCGCATACCTTTTACAGTTTTTTTACGTAGCTTTTCCCAGTCAAGGCGCTTTTTGCGCGTTACATCCACGGCAACTTTACGGTCAATTTCTAATAAATCAACCGTATCAATTGGCAGCTCGCCTTTTTGCCAACCGCTCCCGGTAAAGTCTGGGTAAATGCCGCGGGTTTTGGCCAGTTCGGCACTTTCATCAATCGCGTGGTAGCTAATAAACTCAGCCAGTTGGTCCATGGTGTCATAGGCCGGTTCGCTTTCGTAGCTAAAACCAAGCTTTTCAATCACGTCGGTAAAGCCCATAATCCCTAGGCCCAGGGCGCGCGTACTTTGAATGCTATTAAGGGCCTCGGTGACTGGCGTATCAGTAATATCACATAGGTTGTCGAGCTGCCGAATGGCACTACGCGTCGCTCGTTCTAACCGTTCCCAATCCCACGTTTTGTCGGTAGCGTTTAAAAATGCTGGCAAGTTAATACTCACCAGGTTGCACACGCTAATATTTTTTGCGTCGTTTGGTAAGGTGATTTCGGTGCATAAGTTGCTGCTATGGATTGTGGCAGTGTTGTTATTAAGCGCGCGTGTGTTAATGGTATCTTTCCAGGTAATCCACGGGTGACTGCTCGCCTGCAGGCGGATCAAAATCTGGCGCCACTGTTGGCGGGCCGGTATTTTTTCAAATACACGCATATTCCCTGCCTCAGCCTGCTCAATATACTGGTTATAACGTTTGCTAAAGGCTTCGCCATATAATTCACTTAAATCAGGCGTCGCGGCCGGGTCAAATAGGTACCAATCCTGATCGTTTTGTACGCGTTTCATAAACTCATCGCTAATATACACGGCAATGTTCGCAAACCGCGTGCGGTAGTACGGGTCACCATTGTTTTCACGCAAGTCCATAAACT
Source organism: bacterium (assembly GCA_021781475.1). Taxonomy (GTDB): domain Bacteria; phylum Patescibacteriota; class Saccharimonadia; order Saccharimonadales; family Saccharimonadaceae; genus Saccharimonas. The sequence continues at coordinate 40,830 of JAJXWT010000004.1, read as the reverse complement.
GCGGAAAATTCAGGTGCCAGTTTTCCATGTAAATCGCCGCGGCACCGGCCTTTTTGCCCTTGCGGCTGACCGCAAATAGCGCCGTGTCGATCATTTTCATAAACGGCAGCGGACCCGTGCTGACCGTGTTGGTAGTTTTGACCGGGCTCCCCGCTGCCCTCAGTTTGTTCATGCTAATGCCAATGCCGCCCGTGCCTTTGGCAATCCACATGGTATCGCGAATGCTTTTGGCAATGCTTTCCATGTCGTCTTCGACATCAATCACAAAACAGTTGCTCAGCTGTGGGAATGAACCGCCGGCGTTCACACGGGTACTGCCGCCCGGCAGGTATTCGAGCTTGCTCATATGCTCGTAAAAATCCAGGGCCGCAGCTGTTGGGTCAGGTTCGTTAAAACTCAGACCCATCGCAATGCGCATGTGGGTAAATTGGGGCGTTTCCAGCGGGTCGCCGTTGAGCTTTCGCAAAGCGTAGCGGTTGCGGTTGGTAATCACACCCAGGTACTTACTCAGTTTGTCGCGCTCTGGGTCCAACGCTTTGCCAAGCTTTACTACATCAAAAAGTTTGGCGTCAGCCATGCGCGCGTCAAGCAAGCCGTCTTTGACCGCCTGCTTAATGTATTTTGGAAACTGCGTGGCGTGGAGTTTTTTTAGCTCTGCAGCACTTTTATACTCGCCTAGGCTTGTTTTATAGATATTTTTTAGTAGCAGCCGGGCAGCTATGGTATCAAAATCCGGGTCATCTTTTACATTTTGTAGTGTGGTCTGGATTAACGCCTCGTCTAATTGCTCGGTCGTGATACCATCGAATAATGTCAGCTGCAGCTCACTTGCCACCTGCACCACTCTGGCGATTTGGTCTGGCAAGCCTTCGCTTGCCTCCACTAGCGCTAAATTAATCTGGTTTGCGTCAAAGTCCTGTCGTGTCCCGTCGCGTTTGACTACTTGAATGCCCATTATATTCTGCTCCTTATGTTACTGCCGTTTATGCCTATTTTTGGCGAGACTCTAACTGAAGCCGGCCCCTCAGCGGCAGTTAGTTCATGATTTTGCCAAAGTGTCTATGTTCTGCGATCACTATATATAGCGTCTTACCGCTATATTACGGCACTATATGTGCTAACACAAGCGCTTTAACCATGTATTATTTACAATTACAGCTGCTACCCCTAGAATAAATAAGCAGCATATTCTGACGCCAGTATGTAACCATATTTTCACTACATACAGCACTACAGCAACTGTGCTCTATACCCACCCCTCTCACACGAAGTTCAATCTACATTTAGTTATAAAAATGCAGGACGAGCAAGAATACGTGGACCATACAGTAACACTACATACCACGCGTATATTACCCTTTAACTTCTCGTCTATTACCTAATAGGCTGGGGTCTATCTTTTATTAATCAATATGGTATTATACTTTTGAGAGGAGAGCATATGGAAAAATATACTATAGGAAATGACTCGTCAAACGATTTATCAGAGGTATACGAAACACAGCAGGATGAGCCCGCCATATTATGGGCTGCCGAAGCTGATGTTAGTAGCGATCAAGACAACCAGGTAACAAAAAATCGTGAAACAAGTGAACCAACTCGTGCAAGCGCCTTTGGCCCTGACATATACGGTAGCTTTTATAATTAACCGTAGTAATTAGATTAGAGCCTTCTACCACACTTATTTATCGTTCAAGCGTCAAAATTGTAAACTGCTTGAGGTCAAAATACAAGGAGCGAGGAGAAAATGGGGCTTAAACTATCGTAAGGATACGTCCATTATGTATGCCCAATCATATTTAAATCGTAATGCTATTCTTTTTTTATATGCGTAAATATCTTGAACAATTACAGCGTTATCGCACTGATCCGGGAAGATATGCATGCGATGAATTGGCAATTATCATTATAAAACCAAATTCTACACCAGAATCCTGTTCTGAAATTATGAATTTAATTGCAGAAAATAAGCTAGAAGTAATAAAGACTGTCCACACAACACTCACCAAAGCTAAAGTCCTTGCAGTTTATAATGATATTTTTCGCTTTAATGAAAATGACTTATTATTCGGTATTGGCTGGAAGGATCGTAAGATGAAGTATATGACATCAAATCCTGTCGAGGCCGTACTTGTTCAGGGAATATATGCCCAACAGAAAGCGGAAAATATTAAATATATAATTCGCCAACATTATGGAAAGCTATCAGTTCCCAATACAAAATTGGATGATGATACTTTTGAGGAATTGGCAATCAAAAACATTATTCATGTTGTAGATTCAGATGAAACAGATATTTCTTTAAGATTATTCTTTAGTTAGCGCAATCTGATCACCAATCTCAATACCAAGTGTTTTTGCAGTCTCAAGATGCCTTACAATACCAATTTCCAATAAGCCAAGCGAGCTACCCTTGTATAGCGCTAATTCGCCATCCTTCAATTCTTTCATGCTTTCACAGTAAGTTGCAGTTCCCACTCCTTTACCATTGACGGTTATTTTATACCTTTCGCCTATTTTAGCGTTCAAAACCTCACTTTTTGTACCAAATTTTATGACGCCAAAGTTGTCGATGTGAAGCACGGTGCCGTTTTTATATTCTACCTTTACTAGATCATCTTGCGAGAAATCAGCCATCTTTACGGCCTCAATATTATTTTGTACGGTAAACTTTGCTGCAATCGGCGCGTGTATATACTTGCCGCCAAACGATATAAAACCAACCCCTTTTAAGCCATCACGACTAGTCTCACATATTGCAGCTAGTCCAAAGTCATCTATAAGCCATGTGAACACGCCCGTATTTGCACCAACAATCTTAATCCCATTTGTTAGAACACCCGCTATTCGGGCACGTTTTTTTGTTGCGGTATTTAGAGAGTTGGCAATTATCAAGATTGTCAAGCTCTCAGGATTGTACGTTTCTGCCAGCAGGCGTGCGATAAAGTTCGCATTGATTATCGAAAATTCTTTTACGAATGCAATAGGCTCAATAACTACATCACTACTTGCATTCATATTTTCTAGCTCGCGCACTAATGTGGCACGTATTTCATTCGATGCAATGTCAATACAGTCTGTAATAACAAGGATTCTTCGTTTATTATTCATTTTGCGCTTCCTATGGTAAAGTTATACCATGAAAGAGATACTGGCACAATCTGAATCAGGGCTTAGAGCCCATATTTATTTTAACGACATTGCGTTTGAAGGCATTGAGAAAATTTATATATGCGCGCCTGGTATGCCAAACTTTCCTGATAAAGATTTCTTTGAAGGCCTGCTGGCTGAAGACCAAGGGGTCGCTTATGCAGTAGTGTACTACTATGGCTACTGGTTTAGCTCACAAGACTTCACCATAAAGGGATGTGCTGATAGTATATCGGATTTCGTATTATACCTAAGAGGAGGTGATCTTACGGACGTATTTTTTAATACGCAGTTGAAAAAATTTAAAGGAAATATTAGCTTAATCGGTTACAGTTTCGGTGCAAATCCAATGCTAAGAGCTCTCAGGAATATTGACCGGGCACAGATTGATGAAGTAATTCTTGCTTCCCCCCTGCCAATCGTGCATCAGACACAAATCAAAAATAATTCGACCAATATCGCTGGCTTTTATCAATTTAACGTTTCGTTTGAGCGGTTTGTATCAACTGGATATATCGAGCTTGTCCGCGATAAGATGCACAATGAGCTAGAAGAATACTTTTCGGGCAATCACCCAGATAGCATCGTCGAGCCGCTAGACGGTTTTCAGGAAAAAATTCATCTTTATTATGGCAATGAGGATAGAATGGTTCCCAGAACTATAATTGATCAATTTATCAATTCATTTGGTATCAGCAATGTAAGTTTAGTAGATGGCCTAGGGCATACAAAACAACTAATTAATATCGCGCTTAGAAATATCACTCATCAATAACTTCAAAATTAAAGTTTGCGATATGATCTTTTGCTGAGCGAAAAAGAGCAAGTGAACGCTTGCCCGTTAGATATGTGCTAATACCTCTTACACTAATCCCGGCTGACAAGACCTCTAGCTGCCAACATGGGTCGATCATTTCATTTAGCCCAGTATCAGGTTGCTTTAATCTTTTATATTCTGGTAATAGGCTGATAAATTCAGATAACGTGATTTTACGACTTGCTGTGTATATTCTTTGTAAATCATAGTTGCGATCCTCGAACAGCTCTGACACGAAAATAACATCGTTAAATCCTGCGTTTATCATATAGTCATAATACTGCGCATTCATCTCTGCGGTCTGTTGCGGTGTACGGTTAAAGACCGCCCCTGGCAGAACATCATCCACTAATGCTCCTATCGGAGTATTGCGTTCACTGGCATATTTGGCAAACAAATCAATGTAGGACTTAGGTGCATTCTTGGTCCAGACATTAAAGCCATATTTGCTATTCGTCACTTTTTCCATCAACGTTAAATGCTTTTCTTTTTCCAACTGTTATCAGGCTCTGGTTTGTGACAGGGCTATTTAAATCTTCCGGGTTGATTTTACTACCGTCTACTTTAATCCCCCCCTGCTCAGCTAAACGACGTAGCTCACTCTTTGACTTGAACGTGCCAGAGCTAAGGAGAATATCGGACAGATTGCCAATGTTTGGTAGTGTAACGGCATCATCGAGGCTCACTTTTCTTTCTGAAAACAGGCGTTCAAAGTTTTCACGAGCGGCAAGACCGTTTTCACGACTTCCGGATGCTGTTGCAACCATATAGGTGGCGAGCTGTTTTTTCATTTCCATCGGGCTCTCGTGAACTGCTGCAATTATTCGTGGCAAGTCTTGCTCATACACCGGAGCGAATGCTTTGACGTAAGGAACAATTAGGGTATCGGGGATCGACATAAATTTACCAAAAATTTCAGTGTCATCAGCCCTAACCGGAATATAATTACCATAAGACTTACTCATTTTTCTACCATCACCAGAGGTCCCCTCAATGATTGGCGTCATAACAATATCCTCTGCCCTCTGTCCCTGTGAGCGCTGTATATCACGCGCCTGTTGGAAGTTTAAAAGCTGGTCAACGCCGCCAATTTCAACATCTGACATTAGATGAGTAGAATCTATACCCATCAATGCCCCATACATTACTTCAGCTAAACTTACAGCTTTACCGTTTTGAGCTCTAGACCGAAAGTCGTCGCGTTGCATAGCTTGACTTAGGTTGATGGCTTGCAAATAATCGAATACTGAAGCAAGCGCCATTTTCCCCAACCATTGACTATTTTGATGTATGTGTACATTATCCCGAGTCGTATCAAAATATCTGTCAACCTGATTGCGGAAAGTTGACATGTTCTCGGCGATTTTTTCATCTGTCAGCAATGGCCTTTCGTCTCCCCGACCTGTTGGATCACCAACTTTTGCCGTAAAGTCGCCGAAAATCAGGTCAATATTATGCCCTGCACGGCTAAAAATATCCAAAACACGTATTGGCACAATATGCCCAAGATGTAAGTCTGGGCCAGTCGGATCTGTCCCGAATTTTACGTTTAACTTCTCTCCGTTATCAATTCGCTCTTTGATATTGTCTATGCCAATCGCCTTTTCGGTCTTTGGCTTAATGAGGGCTATTAAGTCATCTGAAGAAATTCCCTGTAGCGACTCTGTATTTCTAGTGTAATAATTTTTTTCAAATTCCATGATATAAACATATTATACCAAAATTTCACACTATAAAATCATTAGCTTTATTAGTCTACTATCCTAGCTACCTAGCATATGATGTATCGTAATTAAATAAATTATACTCCCTAGTAAAAACTTTCGCTTGAGAGCAAAAAAGCGAACGAGGGCTTACCGTGCTTAAAAAGCAATCCGCCAATGGCACTTCATATTCTGCGCTGCATTCCACCAAGTTAACAGTTTATATCATATATGACACAAAACCCGTGAGTTAAAATCACTCAAAAAATTAAGTGCGCCTACCGTAAGGGCAGGTATTTTAATTTGGCGGAGAGGATGAGATTCGAACTCACGGTACGAGTTGCCCCGTACACACACTTTCCAGGCGTGCGCCTTCAACCACTCGGCCACCTCTCCGTATTTGCATATTATACCAGCTGCCGCTCCAAGTATGGTTTTGGAGTTGGTACACGCCTGCTACATTGACTTATCTAACAACTTATGCTAACATATACGTACAACCATAAATAACAAAAATGAACCTTGATAGACTAACACTACAAGAACGAGTCCTCGCAGGTGCTGTCCTCAAAAGAGTTGGCAATGCTACCGTCAACTATGCCTTAGCCGCCAATGGCGATCGAATTTATAATGATGCACCAAGCGACGCTACGGTCGGCACACTCGTAGGGCAGTTCCAGTCAGACCCCAAACAGGCGCTTGGCTACATGCGTCAGAACTTACTGTCCATAGGTCAAGATAAAAATCTAACACCAGCAGAGCGCCGCGATCGTCTTGGCCGCTATTTCGATGCTTACTCGGCGTTGACAATAAGGCTAGACCACGCCGCCTTTGCCGAAAACGATAACGGTAACGTTCACCAGGGCATACCCGACTACATACCTGATGGTTTTATTGACATGGGCGGTGAACCATCCGTCACCCCGAGCTTGCGGCATGGCAGGGAGCAAATCAAGGTCGATAAAGCAGCCGTATATAGTCGCTATCGCGACACTCTATTAGAAATACTTGGAACCGATTACCCGGACACAAGTGACGACAGAATAAAGCAGCGCATTACACGACACCTCATGAAGGCCGTTTATTACCAGTTGCCCTACGATCATTCCCCACATGATAGCGAATCGGAGTCGGAGGGAGTCGTTAACTTACACGAGATGACCGAAGGTGTCTGCCGACACCAGGCGCTTACATACCAAGTGCTTGCGCAAGCGTGCGGGCTTACCTCGCACCTGGTTAAATGCCATATGGACGGCGGTAGACACGCGACAAATGCTACTAGGATTAACCATCAGTGGTATTTTATTGACGTAACAAACCCCGATTACTCAACTACAGCCGATGGGGCACGTCACTGGCAGCCGGCTGCGCATAAAATATCTGGCGCGCCCAAAGCTGGTGAGAGATACAAACTCACAAACCCTCACTCGAAGATTACACACACTTATACCATCCGCAACGATATGTACTGGCGCATGGCCTCATAAGTTGTTAATTTAACGCCACATTATCTGCCATTCCGCTTGCCATAGCTGAAAGTGTAAACCTATACTGTAATAGATGGAAAACACTGTGCCCGTTATTGAACTGAATGGACTCACCAAAACGTATGGGATTGGCGACGCTGAGCATAATGCCCTGGACGGCGTGCACTTAAAGGTAGAAAAAGGCGAATTTATTGCCATTATGGGCCCAAGCGGCTGTGGCAAAACCACATTACTGAATATTTTAGGGTTATTAGATAGCTGCACTGAAGGTGAGTATTTGCTCGACGGCAAAAACGTCGAACGCCTAAGCGAACGCCAGCAAGCAAAAATTCGCTCGGGTCAAATTGGCATCGTGTTCCAAAGTTTTAACCTCATTGACCGCTTAAACGTACTCGAAAATGTCGCCCTGCCCCTTACCTACAAGGGCGTACGGCGCACCAAACGCCTAACCATGGCGAGCGAATCGCTTAAAAACTTTCACTTGCAAGAGCGTGAATACTACATGCCCTGGCAGTTAAGTGGCGGGCAAATGCAACGGGTGGCGATTGCCCGGGCACTCGTAAACAAACCAAGCATTATTTTAGCCGACGAACCAACGGGCAACCTTGATAGCCATGCCAGCCACGTGATTATGGAGGAGCTGCGCGATTTATACACCCAGGGCAACACTATTATTATGGTCACCCACAACCCCGCCCTTACCAGCTACGCCACACGCGTGATTAATATGCTCGACGGCAAGATTGCGAGTGATACAAAAATCAAGGTTGTCGTAGATCAACACGAAGCCGTTAAGATCCCCCTAAACTTTCACACTAAGGCACAAGTCGCCACGCCCGAAGATGCCCTACTGGGCGAGCTCGGCACCAAAAAACGCGCTAAAAACACAGCGCGCGTATCGGTGGCGGTAAAGAAGGTAAAAAAGCCGCGGCATTCAAAAAAAAGAAAGGCCCACACATGAACTGGCTCATTGGTGACTATACGTACAGCGCCTACCAATCGCTGCGGCGGAGCCGCACACGCACGCTGCTCACCATGCTTGGCGTTGCAATCGGCGTGTGCAGCGTAACCGCTATTTTTGCGCTCAGCCAAGGCCTTACAGATGTAATAAACCGGCAGCTGGATAAGCTGGGCGGCAACCTAATTGTTATTAGCCCAGGCAGCGCCACCCCCACCACCGCGCTTGCAAACCCTGCGACCCAACAAAATTACACCACGAGCACGTTAAGCAAGGCCGACGTCACTACCATTGCCCATGTACCCGGCGTTGCGGCCGTTGCACCCCTTGTAGTGCAAACCGCATTGTTAAAGGCTGACAATCGCAGCCTAGAGAACACTGTTGTTGTTGCGACAACACCAGCCCTTGAAACTGTTTCAAAGCTTGCACTCAGCGATGGCGAGTTTTTGGCGCCCGACACGCCAAGCAACCGAATCGTACTCGGCCACCAACTGGCCATAAACCTTTTTGGCACTGACCGGCCGATTGGGCTTACCCTTGCAATCCGTGGCGAAAGCTACATGGTCACCGGCGTACTTGCGGCGAGCCTAGACCCCGTGAACTACAACCACATTGATATCGACAATGCAGCATTTGTAACCTTAAGCGCTGGCACTGTTATTAGCCAAGGCCGAGGGCAAATTCAGCAAATTGACGCTCGTGCCACTAACACAGACCAGCTAGGCAGCGTGAGTGCCGCCATACAGGCCGCTATCTTGCAAAACCATGGTGGCGAAAATGACTTTACGGTTTCCAGCGGTACTGATATTAGCAAAAATACCAGCGACTTTATGCGCACCGCCGCCTTAGTGCTGGCAGCTATCGCGGCCATTAGCCTAGTTGTTGGCGGTGTTGGCATTATGAACATTTTGCTGGTTGGCGTCGCCGAGCGCACCCGCGAAATTGGCATTCGCAAAAGCGTTGGCGCCACCAGTACCAGTATCGCGCTGCAGTTCCTAATAGAAAGCATTATGATGAGCGTAATGGGCGGCTTTTTGGGCTACCTGCTCGGCTACGTTGTCGCATTTGGCGTAAGCACTTACTTATACTTTGTGCCAAGCGTAAACTGGCAAGTCGCCGTAGCCGCCCTTGCTATGTCGGTGGGTGTTGGCATACTGTTTGGCTTTTACCCGGCCCTGCGCGCCGCGCGCAAGCATCCAATTGAATCGCTGCGACAATATCACTAATTAATGGCTTCAGCCAATCAGCTTAGTGATTCTTAGGGGGGTTGTGTGCTACTTTTGCGAAAAGAAAAGTAGGTTACTGTAATTCTTTTTTAAGCCGTTCAATCTGCTCAACCTTAGCTGGGTTGACGCCGTTTAAGATTGCCACGTAAATGCCTACAAAATCCGCTAAAACACAGCCCCACAAAATTTGGCGCGCCACGCTGTTGCCCTGCAGGGCAACCACCGTTGCTTTAGGCCGTTTGCCGCTCAGGCGTTTATCTGCCTGCTTAAACTGCTTTTGCACCGATTCAGTCTCGAATTCGCTCCATAAATCAAACACCGCGAACGGTTTTTCGACCGGGTGACTTTTCCAGCCATGTAACTCGGTATACGTCGCGGCCGGGTAGGCAGCGGCAAACGCAATATTTTTGGCAAGTTGGTTAAAGCGCGCTTTCCACACACTGGCAAGTGGTGCGGTACGCGGACCGGCATAAAATACTGGCGTTTTGCCAACCGCAATAAGCGCCAGTTGCTTAGCGTAATTTTGCGCCGTCGGCACGCCCTGCTCCCAAAATGCAGCTTCGTTGTGGAGCCATTCGGCGCTCGCCGCCAGCTCATCAAGCAACGTACGGGCACCAAGATCAAACATATCTAGCACCGACAGCAGGCTTTTAATCATATGCAAAAGCGCAAATCGGCCCGCCACAGCACCCGGCACAATTGTATACATAATGTCATTGGAAACGGCGACGCCCTTAAGCGCGCCATCGCCCGATATAATAGCTATTTGTGGCTGATTTTGCAGCGCCAGAGCCTGCTGCGCACACGCAAGCACTTCGGTATTGTCGCCGCTATTACTCGCAAGCACGAGTAATGTATTTTTGCCAACAAACTGCGGCAGCTCGCCATCTTTTACTACCTGCAATGGCACCGCCAAGGTTGGCGCCAAAAGCGCCTGCACAACTTCGGCAGCTATGCCACAGTTACCGAGCCCCACAATCACCACGTTATTGATTGGTCGTGCATCGTGATCACTTTGCATCAGCTCAATAGGCTCAACAAGCTGTTGGTATTCAGCAGCCACTACGCCAAGCGTATTCTTGCTATCTCGCTGTCGCAGCACATTCGCGTCGTCTAACATCCCACTCCTTTTTACTTGCCGATTACTCTACACCTATGATACAGTATTTAGTAAGTAAGCATAAGCATTTGATTTAATAACAGGGGTGGGCATGGATATTCAACCGCAAACAACACAACCAATTAGCGATGACCAAGAACTAGCCAAGGTGTTAGCTGGCGTCTCAGACCAAGCTGACACAGCGGCTGATACAAGCACAATGATGCCCGCACCAACCATGCCGCCAGTGCCTATGCCGCCCACACCGGCGCCAGCAGTTGACCCCGCAGAACTCTCATCGGCAAGCGCACAAGCGGCAAATAACCCACAGACCGACAGCTCGCTCGACGGCATCAAGCAGGAGGCGCTTGGCGAACTCCGCCCACTTGTTGACAAGTTGAACGTAAGCCCCGAAGAAAAGTTCGACACCTACTTGCTGCTGATTCGCTCAACCGACGACAAAACACTTATTGCCCCCGCTCACGAAGCCGCCAAAGCGATTCAAGACGAAACTCGCCGCGCCGATGCACTGCTCGATATTATTAAAGAAATCGATTACTTAAGTAACCCGCAATAATTGATTATAAAATTGATAAACCCCGCCATTGTACTGGCGGGGTTTTAGTTGGCCCGCATATGGAAATGCGGGGCGCCGGACTTTCCGACTTGGCACTCTTTGCAGCACCCGTTCGTCCCGATAAGCTCGAGATAAGCCATTAGTCACTTCCGTCACCGAAAATTGATGCAACAGCAGCGTTAAACGCGACTTCAGCCGTATCGGTCTGCGTCAGCCCACTACCCGCCTCTTCGAGCCTTCTCCTTAGCACGTCGTTCTCGGCTCTAAGCTGGGCATTCTGGCGCTTCAGACGCTTGATTGTCGCGCGCAGCCCGGCAATAGTGGCCTTGCTCTTGTTCAAAGCCAACGTGTATTTTTCGAGCGCCGACTGCGACGACGCCCTAGGGGCGGCCGGTGAAACCTGCACGCGAAGAACACGAACACGACGGGAAGAGGGAATTCGCTCAATAGCGCCAGACTTAGTCAGCTGGTCAAGAACGTACGACGCGCGATGCAAATCAACACCGAGCGCCTCGCGCACCACCCAGTTCGCACTAGCGCCATTAGCGTATGCCGGACTGAGCCCGTCTTGATCGGCGTGCTGCACCAACGCATCCAACGCTCCCTGTGTCTCTTTTTGGGTTAGCGGCCTAGGGCCGCGGTGCGACGGCGACATATCCACTCCTTGCAGATAGCTTGATCGAACGTAGACATATAATAGCATAAACTTGCATACTTGTCATTCTACACCTAAAAACGGCCCCTGCTGGAGCCGTTTTTAGGTGTACCCGTAAGGGCCTAATACATGCCCATACCTGGGTTGCCGACACCAGCCGGCTCTTCCTTTTCGGGCACATCAACCACGAGCGCGCCCATAGTTGCAGCTGTGCTGGCAATGCTCACGGCATTTTGTACCGCTTGCTTGGTCACGAGCACAGGGTCAATAATCCCTGCCTTTTTTAGGTCAATGAGGCCATCGGCCGGTTTCATCACGTTTATACCCATGCCGGTTTTGGCCTTTTCAACATCGGCTAAAAGTGCCTGGGCGTTTAGGCCAGCGTTTTCCATAATCTGCATAAAAGGCGCTTTTAGGGCGTTCTTTAAAATCTGGCGCCCGGCCATGTCGCTGTCGGCGCTGTTATTGACGGCAATCGTGCCAGCGGCGTTCACTAGTGTTACGCCACCGCCGGCAACCACGCCTTCGCTGAGGGCCGCCTTGGTGGCAGCTACGGCGTCATCCACCCTAAATTTCTTTTCATCGATTTCGGTTTCGGTGGCACCACCTACGCGAATGACCGCGACCTTACCGCCCAAAGCTGCTGCGCGTTTTTCAAATTGTTCGCGCTCGTAATCACTAGTGGTTACGTTCGCCTGCTGGCGGATAAGGGCAACGCGCTCGGTCACATCTGCCTTTTTGCCACCACCTTCAATAATGGTGGTTTCGTCTTTGCCAACAATCACCTTACGGGCGGTACCAAGCACATCCAGGCTCGCGTTTTCGAACGTTAAGCCCAAATCTTCGGTAACAACAGTGGCCCCAGTTAGGGCTGCGATGTCGGCAAATACTTCTTTGCGGCGATCACCATAGGCTGGCGCCTTAACGGCAACGGCGTTAAATACGCCTTTTAAGCGGTTCAAGATCAAAATAGAAAGCGCTTCGCCATCTACTTCGTCGGCAAACAGCACCAAATCTTTTTTACCGGCTTGCGCTAATCGCTCCAGCATTGGCACAAACTCTGCGGCGCTACTGATTTTTTTATCGGTCACCAAAATAGCCGGTTTGTCATACACCGCCTCTTGGCGGCCAGTGTCGGTCACAAAGAACGGGCTACTCCAGCCGCGGTCAATACTAAAGCCGTCCACTACTTCACTTTCCATTTCGAGCCCCTGGCCGGCCTCTACTGTTACCACGCCGTCTTCGCCGATTTTTTCCATTACATCCGCAATCAGCGTGCCAATTGCCTCGTCGCCAGCGCTAATGGTTGCAACTTCGGCCACACGGGCCTTATCACCCTTAATACCATCTGCCATTGCATCAAGCTTTTTTAACACCTCGGCCCCGGCCGCTTCAATACCGCGGCGGAGTTCCATAGGGTTATGGCCAGCCGCAATCAAACGGTTTGCTTCTTTCAAAATGTTGTAGGTCAACACCGTTACAGTAGTGGTGCCATCGCCAGCTGCTTTATTTAGTTTGCTTGCCGCCTGTTTAATTAATTCGGCACCCACCTTGTAGCCCAATGTTTCATCATCGGCTTCGGGCAAATCAATGCTTTCCGCTACTGTTACGCCGTCGTGGGTCACTGTTGGGCCGCCATAACCTTTGGCGATTACTACGTTACGGCCTTTTGGCCCGTAGGTTACTTTTACCGCATCGTACAGGGCTTTTGCGCCGCCCAGTACGCGGTTTCGCGCGTCTTCATCATAAAATGTCTTTTTTGCCATACCAAGTCTCCTATACCGTCGCTAAAATGTCTTCTTCTTTAATAATCAGGTAGTCAACCCCGTTATACTTAAATTCACTGGTGTAGCCGTTGTATAAAATCCTGTCGCCAGGCTTTACGGTTTTTACCTCTTTGCCGACCGCCTCAACGGTAAAAATAGCCGTTTTTTCTTGGGCGCTTTCGGGGATAAACAGGCCGCTCGCCGTGCGCTCGGCTGCTTTTTCACGCGTGGCAACGACACGGTCACCAAGCGGTTTAATGGGTGTACTCATGCGTGGTTCCTCCTTTGTTTTTATCAACACAATCAATTGTACGGCTTACTGTTAGCACTCGTCAAGCCTGAGTGCTAATTTACGGTCACGTGCTATACTAAACGCATAATGACGTTCAACGAAATGCTGGCGTGGGACAAAAAAATCGCCGCCAACCCCGATGGCGGTAGCGTGTTCCAAAGCGCCGAACTTGCCGAAACCAAACGGCTTGGCGGGTGGGAGCCGCTCTATCTTACGTGCGGCAACACCCCGGTAACAGTGCTCCAAAAACCAGTGCGATACCTTGGTAATTTTTGGTATGTGCCAAAGGGGCCCGGTATCACTAAGCCCGAGCAACTGGCGACCATTGTGCCAGACCTCCGTACGCAGGCTCTTGACCACAACGTTTTTGCGATAAAAATTGAACCCGAACTACCCCGCACCATGCAAATACTCCACGCTGTGACTGCCTATGGGCTTACCCCCACTCGGGCGATACAGCCTAACGGCTCCACAGTACTTATTGATATCGCGCCTGGCGAACATGCCATTATGGCCAGCCTCAACCAAAAGGCCCGACACGCCATTAACCGCGCCCTACGCGACGGCGTAACCGCCAGCCCAGTAATTTTCAGCCCACAAAACGCCAAAATAATGTACGACCTACTAGTGCAGACAGCCGCCGGCCGCTTTGAAAACTCATTACGCCCCTACGAGTATTACTATAAGTTTTGGGAAACATTTTATAACACTAACCGTGGCAGTTTGTTTTTTGCCAGTGTGAACGGCGAAGTCGTATCGGCCGCCTTTGCCATGTACTTGGGCAAAAAAAGCACCTACAAAGATGGCGCCAGCGTGCGCGACAAGCAAGTATACGGCGCAAGCCACCTACTGCAGTGGGAAATCATCAAGTGGATGAAAGCCCGCGGCTGCACCCAGCATGATTTATGCGGCACCCCGCCTAGTGACCAAATCAATAACACCAGCCACCCCTTATACGGCATCGGTCGCTTTAAAACCAGTTTTAATAAACACGTTACTGATTACATTGGCGCCTTTGACCTGCCGTTAAACACCCTAAAATATCGCCTTTGGGTGCAGTTTGGCGAGCGCCTTACCCTGCGTGCCTACTACAAGCACCACCACCAGAGTTGGTATTAAAGTATTATCAACATGATTATGGTTGACTTTTTAAACCATTTGTGGTAATTATACAGTATACCCATGAGTACTAGCCAGCCTGAATTCAACTACGGTTCGCACGATGAGCATAGCTCAAACGACGACGAGCTCCAAGACCTCCAAGAGAAATGGGGTATCGATCATATTGCCCCACCCAGCACCAGCATTCTTCAGTCCCTTAAAGATACCTATGAGCAAGGTGACAGCGAGGCATTCGAAATGTTTTTCGAAGATATTGCCGCTGATTTTCTGAGTAATAACTCCCCTGAGTTTACGAAGAATATTCAAAATATGCGCCGAACCGCTAACCCCGAAGCGCAGCAACGAATTAAAGATCGACAACTTATCTTATTTAAAGAGGCGAAAGAATTTATTGCCGACCTTGCAGCTCTGCCCGCACATGCGACATTGACTGAAATCGAAGCTGCGAAGGCACGCATTCATCATAGGCTGATTACCAGCCTTCAGCGTGATCCTAAAAACTTTGACCCCTTAAGCGCATTGGGAATCTTGACAACCGACGACAAGGGAACCGAGCATTTTACATATCCGCGTGGCGTGTTCCCTGCAGCCACTGATGCCAAATGGTACCGCTACCTAGATGCGGTGGCGCAGCATATCAAGGCAGCCAACGCACTGTCGCGTGGCACCTCGTCGCAGAGTGATGTTGAACATGCCGATCGTGACCGCCGTGTTGCTCATAATTCAATTGCCCGCGACGTAAAAGATCTATTGTCCCTCCCCGGTGATGATATTGAAGAGTCGCGCCGTCTAGTTGTAAAAATGCGCGAAAACCGCTTCCCAAACGTTGATACAAGTGAAAAAGCACGTACGAACGAAGCATTGCGCATTGGCGCAACCGTTGTTAGTGGCATGTACGAACACTTGTTGCCACGCAACACAATCTTATACGAGCCTCACGACGACCTCTAGGTAGCGCTGCTGGACCCCTTTTCCTTTAGCAGTTCTTTTACCGCTTCGGCGTCGTTCCATGGAATCCGCTCACCGTTCACAATTCGGTACATTTCGTGGCCCATGCCGGTAATCAGTACCGTGTCGCCCTTGGTTGCAATGCTCAGGGCTTTTTTAATAGCTTCGCGGCGGTCTGGCACCTCTGTCGTTTTGCCCTCGCCGTGCGCCGCCACAATACCTTCGCGGATTTGGTCGCGGATTTGCTGCGGATCTTCGTTATAGCTTTCTTCGTCGGTCAAAATGATCCTATCGGCCATGCGTGCGGCAATACTGCCCATAACCGGCCGCTTCGCCTTGTCGCGGTCGCCGCAGCTGCCAAACACCAAAATCACACGGTTTTTGGTAATGCCACGCGCCGCCGTCAGTACCTTTTCGTAGCCATCGGGCGTGTGAGCATAATCCACCACGATATCAAAAGGCTGCCCCTGCTCCACCCTGTCAAAGCGCCCCGGAATACCCTCAAGGTTGGCCACACCTTCAATAATATCTTTTAGGCCGACATTCAGCAGGTAGGCGCCACTAACTGCTGCTGCCAGGTTGTAGGCGTTATATTCGCCAGGCAAAGCGGTCGCAAGCTGCAGCTTTGTTTGGTGATCGATCACCATATCAACTTCGGTTCCCTTGCGGAACAACTTAATGCGGTCAATTCGCGCTTCGGCGTCGGGCGACTGGCCGTAGGTGATTTTTTGGTAACCAGCCTGGTAGGAGTTGTAATAGTCAAACCACTCATCGTCGCGGTTTAATACAATGTACTTTGGGTTCATTCTAAACAATTTGGCCTTGGCGGCGGCGTAGTTTTCCATGGTTTTGTGGTAATCCAGGTGATCCTGGGTGAGGTTCGTCATAATTGCCATTTCGATTGGCGTCGTGCTGAGTTTGTGCTGGTCAAGCGCATGGCTGGTGGCCTCTATGAGCACAAAATCAGCCCGCGCCCGCTTAGCTTGGCGGTAAAATCGCATTAAATCACGCGTTACCGCGACCGTGCGGTTTAGGTCGTTAACCCGCTTTACCCCGTTAATTTCAATCTGCGCCGTGCTGAACATGGCCGTTTTATACTTGGCCTCTTTTAAAATCTCGTTTAGGTAGTTCACCACTGTGGTTTTACCGTTGGTACCCGTTACCGCAATCACGCGCAGATTTTTTGCGGGGTTACCATACGCCGCCGTTAAAAGGTGCACTCGACCCTTTCGATACCCCTGTTCGAGCAGGCGTACCGCCCCACTTGGCAATAATTTCCGCGCTCCACTCGCTAGCATCTGTTTCATAACTCTATTCTAGCGCTTTTTCAGCAAATCTGCTCGACCTTAGTCGTGATAAAAATGCCAAATATACTCCAACCCGGTGGTTGTAGCAACATTGCCGCCATAACTGGTGCGCACGGCCGCACGGAACTCAGTCACTAAATGCCGCTGCGCCTTAAGCGCGGCTACTGATTCATGTGACGACACATCCCCTTGAATATCATCGTGCGCTAACCAGCTTATCCCTGTCGATTCGAGTACTTCTAGATAATCGCTCACTATTCGGACGCCCAGGGGCGACGTGTGGCGTGTTGCGAGCGAGGGGTCAATATGTACGAGCCGATCGCCCTGCTGGTCAAAGCAAACGTTACCCCCATGAGCGTCGATAGATACACCACGCTCATCTGCAGCAGCCAAGGCTACAAGAGCATCTTGAAAATGCTCGGCGGTAATTTTCATCGCATCATCTGGCAACAGATCTTTCAATGATGTGCCGGCGTACTCGGTAATAGTCGTGGCACTTTGCAGATTGATAGCGGCGAGTCTTGTAAAACCGGGGTTATCAGCTACTTCCGCGTGGCGACGCATTAGCTCGTATGCGTCCTCAAACCCATGCCCCTTCGCATTGGGTTTGTGTATGCGAACTGCGTACGGCGTGGTACCCATCATAAGCTTATACACTCGCGCAGACTCGCCCTCACCAATAAGGGCACTCCTATCGCCCTCGGCAACGTCACGGCGCAGCTGCAACACAGCCTCCGCATACTGACTATAATCCTCTATGTATTCGGCCATCTGCATGCGAACTTTGGGTGTTGGGTAGTCGGCGGTGCTAAAATCGCGCTGGTACGCAGGTAGCTGCTGTAAATCAGCCCCAGAGAGTGCGTCCAACGACACAGCCGTTGCCAAGCGGCTCAAGTTTTGCTCGATATAATGTTGCCGTGGCGAGGTGCCCCTGTCGCCATAGGCAAATTCTAAAAGTTGCACGGTACGTTCGCTTTGGCTCTTGGGGCGTATCATAACTATAAATACATTAGCATTTTTGTAATGTATTGTCAATTTTCACCTCTGTAAATTGTGTGTTATACTAGCTACAATGAAAGTTTTGGGTATTGAAAGCAGTTGCGACGAAACTGCGGCAGCCGTGGTGCAAGATGGCTACCGTTTACTTAGTAATGTCGTAAACAGCCAAATTGATATCCACAAGCACTATGGTGGTGTGGTGCCAGAAATCGCCGCGCGCAGTCATATTGAGGTAGTGAACCCTGTTATCCAGGCAGCGGTAACGCAGGCCGGCGGCACGTGGGATGATATTGATGCAATTGCCGTGACCTACGCGCCAGGGTTAATCGGCTCGCTACTGGTTGGCACCTTAGCCGCTCGCACGCTGGCGATCACGCACAATAAGCCCCTGTACGCCGTGCACCATGTGGAAGGCCACGTGTACGCCAATTTTATTACCGAACAGGCCGAGCACTTATCGCTCACTCTCCCCAAAAACCAGCCCAAGTTCCCTATGCTTGCCTTGATTGTCAGCGGCGGCCACAGCCAACTGGTCTTATTTAAAAATCACGGTGACTACGAATTATTAGGCCAAACCCAAGATGACGCCGTGGGCGAGGCCTTTGACAAAGTGGCAAAGATTATCGGCCTGCCCTACCCTGGCGGCCCATCAATCGCCAAGGTGGCACTAGAGGGCGATGCCCATAGGTACACACTCCCTAAAGCCCGCATGCAAAACCCCTACGACTATAGCTTCAGTGGCCTAAAAACGGCCGTTTTAAGGGCTGTGCAGGCCGAATGTGGTAAACCATACGATTTTCCCTCGCATGAGCTTGCAGCGCTTTTAAACGACGTTCAGCGCAATGATTTTGCCGCCAGCTTTCAGCGCGTGGCAGTTGAAACGTTGGTCGATAAAGCCAAAACCGCTTTTGACGCCTACCAACCGGCTAGCGTCGTGATTGCCGGCGGCGTGGCGGCCAACCAAGAGCTGCGGCGTGAGCTCAGTGCCCGGATTCCCATAGCGATTGAATACGCCCCCATGAGTTTGTGTACCGACAACGCCGCCATGATTGCTACCCTGGGCTACTACATGTCGCAAACCGTTGCCCCAACCGACCCCTACAGCCTAGAGGTTGTACCAAGCCTAAGCATGACCAAGACCGCCTGGAGCCGCCATGAAACCTAAAGTGTTCACTAGCGTATCCGACCCCGAGCTTGCGGCCATGATTACCCGTGGTGCAATTGGCGTGATCCCCACCGACACCGTATATGGCCTTGTCGCCCAAGCCAACAACCAGGCAGCAATCAAAAAAATGTACTCTGTAAAAAAGCGCGAGCACCAAGCTGGCACCACCATTGGCGCGAGTATCGACCAGTTTGTGGCGCTGGGGTTTCCCACTGCCCCACTACTGGCTGCCCAACAGTACTGGCCGGCAAGCCTTAGTGTCGTGGTAAACGCCGCAAGCGTGCCCCACTACCTTAAAATAGAGCGCACCGCGCTCCCTGTGCGCATCCCCTCGCCACCCGATCTCCTTACCCTGCTCCGCCAAACTGGCGCCCTTATGACCAGCAGCGCCAACAAACCCGGCGAGCCAACGGCCACTAATATAAAAGCCGCCATGGATTACTTTGGAGACAGCGTTGATTTTTATGTCGATGCCGGCGACCTCGGTAACCGCCCACCATCCACCATTATCGAATTTGGCCCTAACCACCAGCTGATCATTCACCGCCAAGGCGCGACTGAATTGTAAATAACAGCCATTGTTGTTATTTGCGCAACGATTTTAGCGATCTAAACACTTTTTTACCGAGCGGCAATAGCTTTGCCCATACAATGTACAGGGGTGAAAGCGGGTAATCGTATGTGCCCGCCAGCATGTTTTCGTGGTTTGTGAAACCCTCTTTGAAGGTGCTAACGCCGTCGTTTAACAGGCCGTTCATGTCGTAGCGAGTAATCCCCCACTCTTTACATTTAGTGATAGCGTGCCATTTTAAGCAGTAGTTTGCCCTTGATTCTTGGCCGGTTTCGGTCATGCCACCATACAGCTCAAAGGCCGTGCTGCTGCTAATCGCCAGCCACAAAAAGCTCACCAGTTTCCCCTGGTAGTATGCCCCGTACACCAGGTTATTTTCACCCAGCATGTCGTATAGGTCGTGGTAGTATGCATCACCATGCAGCGCAAAGTGCGCCCGCCCGGCCGTGTAGCGATACACCGCCAATACGCCTTCGAGCGCCTCTTTGGTTTTAATTTGGTGGATTGTCACGCCGTCGCGCTCGCTCTTACGGATATACTGACGCGTTTTTTTGGTCATGTCGCCAAGTAGTTCTTGCTCGCTTTTCGCTAGGTCAAGGATAGCGGTGCGCGGGATTAAAATTGTGTTGGGCGATCTCCGCCAGCCGCTCCCCCACTCTACCCCAGTTTTATCGGGCTCGGTGCTCACCAGCAGGCCACCAATCGTGTGTTTCACATAGGCCACAAGTTCTGCCATTGCAGCGGCTGATTCACCCAGCTCGCCAAACGGTCCGCGCGGAATGTACGCAAGGCGCTTAAAAGGCCACGGCAGGTGGCGAATTAACACCTGTGCCCCGCCCTTTTTAATGCCATCCTGCTCGTACAATAGGCGGGTTACGCTCCAGTTGTGTGCCGCCTTAAGGCTTCCCCACCCCCATAACTGTAAGGGGTGGCCGCCCAAATCGTTCACATAATCATCCCATTCTTGTTGGTTTTCGCAGCGCGTTATCATGCTTTTAGTATACACCCGCTTTACCCTGTTGTGATATAATAAAAGGGAACACAAACATGCGTGAAATAACAGAGGTTAACGGAGCTAGGATTGTGACAATTTTCACACGTAAGCGTGAGCACAATCCATTGTTTGCTTTTGCTATTTTTCGCATGAATAAAGACCGGTAGGACCCCTGTAATGAACCTAGCAAAAGCATACACACCAAACGATTACGAAGCCACTACGTACGCCTTATGGGAAAGTAGCGGCGTTTTTGAACCAAAAGGGCAGGGTACCCCTTATAGCATTATTATGCCTCCGCCCAACGCTAACGGTAACTTGCACATTGGCCACGCCTTAATGGCAGATATCGAAGATTTACTGGTCCGCTACCACCGCATGAAAGGCTTTGACGCCGTATATCTGCCAGGGGCCGACCACGCCGGGTTTGAAACGTGGGTTGTGTACGAGCGCATGCTCGAAAAACAGGGTAAAACCCGCTTTGACTACACCCGTGAACAGTTGTATGCCCAGGTATGGGATTTTGTCGACAAAAACAGGGGTAACATGGAGCTGCAACTGCGTGCGCTTGGGGCGGGGGCCGACTGGAAGGACCTAGTCTTTACCCTTGACGAAAAGGTCGTGCGCACCACCCACACAACCTTTAAAAAACTGTGGGATGAAAAGCTTGTGTATAGGGGTGAGCGCATTGTGAACTACTGTGTCAAACACCAAACCACGTTTAGTGACATTGAGGTGGAGCACAAAGATGAAAAGGGCACGTTGTGGAGTATCGCCTACCCAACCCTCGACAGGGTAGGGGAGATTATTGTGGCAACGACACGTCCCGAAACTATGCTTGGCGACGTCGCGGTGGCGGTGAATCCGAACGATGAGCGGTATAAAGATTTAGTCGGCACCAAGGTGTTAGTGCCAATCGTGAACCGTGAAGTGCCAATAGTCGCCGACGACTACGTGGATATGGCCTACGGCACCGGCGCCGTCAAGATTACCCCCGCCCACGACCCGAACGACTTTGATATTGGGCAGCGCCATAACCTTGAGCCGATCCAAATCATTGGCAAAGACGGCAGAATGATGAATGTGCCGGCCGCATTTATGGGCCAAAGCGTCGCCGAAGCCCGCAAAAAGGTGCTTGCCGCCTTACAGGCCGAAGAATACCGCCGGGGCGAAACCGAAATCGTGCACAGCGTGGGGCACTGCTACAAGTGTGGCACGGTAATAGAGCCGCTTATTTCGGACCAGTGGTTTATGAAGCTAGAGCCGCTTGCCAAGCAGGCAATTGCCGCAATTACAGATGGCCGCATACATTTTACGCCTGAAAACAAGGGCCGGCAGATAATTGCGTACCTGCAAAACATCCGCGACTGGAACATTAGCCGCCAAATACCGTGGGGTATCCCTATACCGGCATTTTATAACCAAAACGATCACACGGACTGGATTTTTAACGACCAGGTTGACGAAGCGCAGATTGTTGTTAACGGCACAACATATATCCGTGACGACGACACCTTTGACACCTGGTTTAGCAGTAGCCAGTGGCCCTACATTGTGACCGATTACCTTACAAATGGCGATTTGAGTCGCTTTTACCCCACAGATGTCATGGAAACGGGCAGTGATATTTTGTTTGCCTGGGTTGCCCGCATGATTATGATGGGGCTGTACGTGGCGGGCGATGTGCCGTTTAAGCACGTGTACCTACATGGCCTAGTGCTCGACGAAAAGGGCCAAAAAATGAGCAAAAGCAAGGGGAACGTGATTAACCCCATGGAGGCCATTGCCGAATACGGGAGCGACGCTTTGCGCTTAGGGCTCCTCAATAACCGTAGTGCCGCCCAAGCCCAAGCCTTTAGCCAAGCCACCGTAGTTGCCGGCCGTAATTTTTGCAACAAACTGTGGAACGTGGCCCGCTACATTGAAGCCCAGGTAGGGGAAACGACACCGACACCCCAGCCCGAGCCACATGGGCTCGCCGACCACTGGATTGTTGGCCGCCTAAACACCGCCATCGCCGATATTGACCGCTTGGTTGCCGACTACCGCTTTGCGGAGGCCGCCGAAACCCTTTACCACACGGTGTGGGACGACGTAGCCGACTGGTATATAGAGGCCAGCAAAGCCGACACCCATGTCAGCATGCTGGCTTGGATTTTGGATACGATTTTACGCATAGCGCACCCATTCGCACCGTTTGTCACCGAAACCATTTGGCAAACCCTTAGCTGGACCGATGGTATTTTGGCTGACGAGACCTGGCCAACCGCCCGTGACCACAACGAGCTTGAAGCCGCCGAATTTGAGCGCCTTAAAGTGCTGGTAACCGAGGCGCGCTACGTAACCGCCGAGTTGCCAGGCAACAACAAATACGCCATTTTATACATGGACGACAGCTTAGTTGCCGACAACGCCGATTTGATTAAAAAGCTCGCCCACGCAAAATCGGTAGAGCACGTTGATCAAGCCCGTGGCCTGCGCCTTGCCGCCAGTGGCCGCGACGCGTGGTTAGATATCAGCGCCGACATGCTCTACGAACACCAAAGTAACCTAGAAAAACGCCTAGCCGACACCCGCAAAGAGGCCGCGATTATCGAAGGGCGCCTTAGTAACGAGGGGTACGTGGCAAAAGCCCCAGCCGAACTTGTGCAAGAAAGCCGCAAAATCCTGGCCGAAAAACAAGCCGCAATTAAGCGGCTTGAGCACGAACTTAGTGTTATCGCCCAATAGCTAGCTAAGCGCCGGGAGTATAGTGTCGTCGAACGCGTGGCGACCGAGGTGGGCCGGCAAGGTTAAGTGGTGTTTGCGCTCACTGCGGCCTTTTGGCGGCACACCGGCCGATTGGTAAGCAAAACTCTGGTTTAGCAAGTTATCCATAGCGCTGTATTCAGAATGAGTGTGATCGGCCCGGGCAATATGCGCGGAGTCGAGCGGCATGTCAGTGCCTGTTACCACTACCGCGTCAATCCGCCCATCGTGCATAAAAATACCGAATGCGGTCACAATGCTTGCGGCGGTCATAAGCCAGTTGGTAATGTTAGGGATCATGTGGTGGTGTGTTTGTTTTTAAGTAGTATCACTAATAAACTTAGCATAAGTTTCATGTTTTGTCAATGGTATGTTGTGCTACTGGCTACTCATGATGGTACGGGTGGCCGGCGGCGATTTCTTGGGCGCGATACAGCTGTTCGGCGAGTATGAGGCGCACTAGCTGGTGCGGGAACACCAGCGGGCTCAGCGACCATACCACATTGGCGCGTTGGTGCACGGTCGTGTCCACCCCATAGGCACCGCCAATCACAAACACCACATTTTGGGCATTCACAAACGCCTTGTCAAGCGTGGTGGCCAAAGCAGGGGAATCAAGCAATTTGCCGCGTTCATCGAGTAAGACCACAAAATCGCGGGGGTTAAGCCTGCGCAATATGCGCTCAGACTCGTCTACACGCGCCTGGTCGCCCGCAAGGGCGCTATGTGGTAACAATTGCCATTGCACGGTAAACGGCGCGCGTAGGCGCTGTAAATAGCGTTCTATGCCCTGCGCCACCCATGGCTCGTGCTTTTTACCAACCGCAATTATTGTAATCATGACAGGTGATACTTTTGGGCGATTTCGGCAAGGAGTTCGGGCGTGGCCGACAAACGACCGTGCAGCTCTTCGCTGGTAGTAAACGGCACTAGGTGCACATGGGCGTAGGGGATATCGGTACCCACAACTGCCATATGCACATATGCCTTGCCACTGCGCTCGCGTAGGTGCAACGCAATTTTTTGGCAGGCCGCCATTACCTTGTGGTAGGTTTCGGTGTCAAGGTCCCACACATATTGCGCTGGGTTTACCTTAGGGATCACGAGCGTGTGGCCCTCGGTACGCGGTTCAATATCTAAAAACGCCAGCACCGTGTCGTCTTCATAAATTTTATAACAGGGGATTTCACCCCGAACAATCTTGCTAAAAATAGTATCTTCGCTCATGACCGCACCGCCTTATCGCTGTTTAACCGTATTCCGCGCCTTATTATACCAATTTGCGATAGAACTGAGCCAGCCATTGCTACCGTGCCAATAATTAAGGCTTTTGCCGTATAATGGTGTGGGTACGGAGAGGTGGCCGAGTGGTTGTTCGGCTTACCGCGAGCAAGGTGAGAGGCGCACGGTGCGCCTTTGGCGGTAACGACAAGTGTTCGCCTGCTATAATAGTCCGACAAGGAGAGGTGGCCGAGTGGTTGAAGGCGCACGACTCGAAATCGTGTGTACGGCAACGTATCGCGGGTTCGAATCCCGCCCTCTCCGCCAGATAAACAAACCGCGCATAGCCGCGGCTTTTTTATGGCCTAAACTCTATGAGTGTGAATTAATTTACAGAAAAACCGTGCCATTGTGCGTAGTATCAACGCTGTGAAGGCTTCGATACAAGCAGTTCGCGCCATAACTGGCGTCTATTTTAAGAGACTTATGACCAAAAGCGTCATTACAGCTGGTGTTATTTTAGGTGCGCTTTGGGCACTGGTCATTTGGCTTGGCGCCACCGCTGATCCGCTATGGTTGTGGTTTATTTTGTTACTTGTTCCCTTAACACTCACAACCCTTATTATTTACCGGCTATTGCTGAGCATGGGCGACGCGCTTATTCCCCGGCCGCTCACAAAGCGTGAACTCCAGCAAATAACGACAATGGGGGACAAGGTGTTCTCGCTCACGAGCGCACAGCCACACCCGTTCATACAGCGTGTAATGCTAGTGAGTAAAGATGTGCTGCGCGATAAAGAGAGTGCCTACATAAAACAGGTGGTCTCGGACACCGAAAGCCTGCGCGATGACTTTTTGGCAATTCGCGCGTTATTTTTGTAGTAGCCCGTTGCTGCCACCCCTTAATTATGCTACAATAGCCTCTGCTTGTTTATGAGTACATATACGCACCCGTAGCTCAGCTGGATAGAGCGTTGGCTTGCGGAGCCAAAGGCCGTACGTTCGAATCGTATCGGGTGCACCAAGAAAAATAGGTTAGCGAAAGCTAGCCTATTTTTCTTGGTTTATTTCGCCACGGTCCGGGCGGACGACTCGCCACAAAGTGGCGAAAGTCGTACGTTCGGTGCAGCGCCGCGAAGAAGCAAGCTTGCGAGCGCTATCGTATTTAAAAAGAGGCCGCTCGGACCTCTATTGTTTTATATCTTCAGTTTCGTCAGTAACCGATCAATAAAATCGGGCGAATGCGTTTGCATAGGCAGGCGCGCCGCCAACATATCTACAAGCGGCTCACCGACTTCTTCGGGAAAATAAGCGGTCACGCTCATTTGAAATCGCTTGCGCGGGTATAAAATTGCCAAATGGTTGCCACCGCGCGAATCAATCGCAAAGGCCTTAAACATGTCGTAGGCGTACATCTTATCATTCACGTGGATGCCTTTCCGGCTCAGTGTGTAATCGATAGCTTGGGGGTCGCGGCGGGTGTAAAAGAACAACGCAACGGCCATAACCGGGATTAATATCGCAAAGGTAAGGGATTGTATTAAAAAGATTGCGAGCGCCATAAGGACAAGGGTAGCGACACCGAATATACCGTACCACACGCCGTTACGCGAGTGCATAAGGTATTCGGGCGCCTGCCAACGCAGTACTGCTTCGTCGTCGTCCGCCTCGCTCGTTTGGGCGGTTGTTTGGTCGTCAATATCGAAACCTGGCGCCTGCGTATCGGCCGGTTGTTCGTCGCTAGGGACGGGCTGATACGGCGCGCCTGACGCCTGTTGCGCAGGTGCTTGATATTCCTGGCTGCCATCTTGTGGTTGCATGATTTTAGTATAGCATGAGCAGAAAATGAGCAAAACACGGGGGGTTAAAAGTGGGCTCATTGCTACTGAGCGAGTTCGTGCCCAAGGTGATGTTCAAGCAGTAGGTGTGGGTAACCCTTATGGGTGATGTCTGCTATATTCAAACCTAGCTCAACAGCAAAAGCATTTAATGTATTTAAAGTATCCTGAATAGAGCCGTAACTTTTTGTTGCCTCAATCTCTACAAAGCTACCCAGTTCTTCGACTTCGTCGACAGCTACGAGGAAATTGTTAATCAGGGCCTCGGTCCTGTGTTTATTAACGGTAACTAGTGGCTCAAAACCAAGCGGTTTTAGTAGCCTAGCTGCAGCTTCTGCATTTTCAACAACCAATTCAGGCTCATCGCAGTGCGTGCTATTGCCGTTTTTATCAAAGTACCAATATTTGTAATTAATAATAACCTTGTCACCGCGTTGTCGGACGCTAAGCCATTCACGGATAGGTGTTGCCGTTAAAAAGCTATCCTGCGCCTTATCAAAATAAGTATCTATATGGTGCTTTTGCGTTGGGCTATTTTTTAGCAGCTTTGCCTTAATGGCCTGAGTTGCGGTGTCGTCGGCCTTTAATTTTATCTCTACCTCAATATCATCATATGCCATTAATAAGTCCTGCCTTTTGTGTGTATTATACATCCGATACCCCCCCTACCTAAGCAAGAAAACCATGACAATGCCATAGTGCTAATGCTCAGCGGGGGATTAGGTACGAGGTTAAAATGATTCCAATAACTCATCGTCAAACGCCTAGTGCAGAATCAATTGCAAGGGGTAGGTCACTAAGGATATCGTATTCATTGAGCTTAGCCCTCCTAATCCAAACGTACTCGGTGTTCTCTCTATCAAGAACAATGCTTGGCTTGGTGCTTAGTGACACAAGACAGGGGAAAACAATATAGCTACGTTTTTCGTGGGGATTCTTGAGAGTGTAGGATTTTCGAACCGCTATGCTAGTTTTATCAATGTCTATACAAAGCTCTTCTTCTACTTCTTGAATCACCTGCTCATATACTGGTTTAATCTCATCTATAAAACCGTTTACCGTAGACCAATAGCCATTTGCATCAGCGAGACCGTAGCCCCTTTTAACTAAAAGCAGCTCGTCTCCGCACACAACCGTGCACATTACTATGGGCGCGATATTAGCATCTTTATAATTCACTCTCCTGTCATTAAAAGTGCCCCATTTTTTTGCAGCATCCTTCAACCATTCAGGCAGGTCGGCTTCTTTAATACCGGGTTCTACTTTGTAATCCATACTTAAACTATAACAAACAAACACACCATGCTTTCACATGGTGTTTATACCTAGCGAAAGCGGGAAGATGGCGACGCAAGCGCTTCTCTGTATGCTTGAAAACAAAATGCCTTACGGCGCTTTGTTTTCTGCGCTGCCTCCACCAGTGGAGCAAAAAGGGGAACCTGGGCTCGCATGGGTCCCTTTTGGGCGGAAAGGTGAGGGCTATAAACCCGAGCGCTACTCCCATGTATTTTACAAGCAAAGCGCAGTAAAATGGCGGGAGTTTGACCCCCCCTGCATCGCAGATATAAAAATAACTCGACCCTCTGGTCGAGCTATTTTTATCTGGCGGAGGAGGGGAGATTCGAACTCCCGCTACAGGTCTCCCCATACTAACGATTTAGCAAACCGTCCCCTTCAGCCACTTGGGTACTCCTCCTCGTCAGCAGCCGCTATAGCGTTTTCACTTCCGAGCAAGCTCGAAAGCTGTCACGCACCGCGCTACTTCCTCTCATTTCATTAAACAGCAAGCTTGGTTTAATGAAATGTTGAATCGCTGAAATGGAATGGTAAAGGGCTGTAACTCGAACAATTGTAGCATATCACGCACCCCAGGTACAGGGTAAAACGCAACACCTAAAAAA
Source organism: bacterium (assembly GCA_021781475.1). Lineage (GTDB taxonomy): Bacteria > Patescibacteriota > Saccharimonadia > Saccharimonadales > Saccharimonadaceae > Saccharimonas. Next base: position 12,286 of record JAJXWT010000004.1, on the reverse strand, counting down.
CGCTAACAGTGGTGAAAAAACGTAGTATACTAGAGTCAGTTATGTATACACGAGCCACCCTATATATCACAAGCGCGCTGTCACTGGCAGCGGCAACTGCCATGCCGGCGTTCGCATCAATTCAACAGGGCGCAAGCTCCGCAAAAGGTTCCGACCAACCGAGCGTGCTGATAGGCAACGGGGGAATATTTTCCGAAATTACGAACGTATTATTATTTGCAATTGGTGCGATTGCCGTCATTATGATTGTAATTGGCGGCCTACGCTACGTGATATCGGGTGGCGATGCCAAGCAGGTGGACGCAGCAAAAAACACCATTTTATATGCCATTATCGGCATTATCGTCGCCCTACTGGCCTATGCCGCCGTCGGTTTTGTCACCAACGCCTTTACCAATGGGGCACAGGGGAGCACCAGCTCAAGCTCGACCGGGTTAAGTAGCGGCACAACCAATAGTGGCACTTCAACGCGCTAAGGCTTTTGCTCGGACAAAAAATACCCGTTACCTAGTCCTTGGGCTGGTATTTTTGCTGCTATTGATTACGTGCCTTTACACCCTTGACCCCGATTTTGGGTGGCACCTTAGCGCCGGCCAATACACACTTGCGCACGGTATCCCGGCAACTGATATCTACACCTACACCGCAGCAAACTTTCCATGGATCCAGCACGAATGGTTCGCCGATGTTGTTAACGCCACCTTGTACCACTACGGCGGGTTTACGCTGCTTGCGGTCGTGTACAGCATTGTATGGACTGCAAGCTTATGGCTCATGGTCAAAAAACTCACCTGGAAAAGCGGGCTTGTCGTGCTTGTGACCGCTATCGCACTGGCACAGTTTGTCGCTATTCGAGACACGGCCTGGACGCTATTATTTTTAGTGCTAATCCACCGCATGTTCAACCGCTTTCGCAACTATATTCCACTGCTGTTCGTGGTGTGGGCAAATATGCACGGCGGGTTCGTGGTGGGGTTTGTGTATCTTGGCTGGCGCATACTATACGATAAGCAATGGCGTAGCGCGTGGATTGTGCCGGCAGCAATTATGGCGTCCTTTATAAACCCCTACGGCATAGGCCTGTACCGCGAAATACTTTCCACACTGCTTGACCCAACGCTACATACTAAAATCCAAGAGTGGCAGTCGTGGGCCATTGGCGGTAGCCTAATTATTGTGCCGCTGTTATGGTTTATTAGCCTTGTTCCAGATATTCGGCACCGGCGTTGGAAAAACCTATTGCAGTTTGATACGCTACTGTTCGCGGCAAGTCTGCTGAGTATCCGCCATTATATGTTGTTTGCGACGTTTGCTTTGCCGCGCATGGTTACTTTTTACCAAGGGTTTACGCTAAAAAACTGGCGCCCAAACTTGCGGCAAGATAACATACGGCATATCGTGCGTATTTTTGCAGTCGAAAGTGTTATACTCGCCGCCGGAATCTTGGTTTTATGGTCAACGATTGTTGCGCTACAGGGTCCGCTCCAACAGTTTTCAGCCAAAGACAGCTTGCCTACGGCGGCAATTAACAGCCTGCGCGCTACGCCCTGTCAGGGCAACATTTTTAACGATTACAACATTGGCGGTTACCTTATTTGGAAATACCCAGAACAAAAAGTATATATAGATGGCCGCATGCCTAGTTGGCAGTTGAACGGCACAAACTACATGGATAATTACTTGCGAATTTTCACGGACCCCCACTTTCAGCGACAGCAGTTCCGGCAATACCACATTGCGTGCGCCATTGTGCTCCAAAGTAGCTCACTCACCAAATCGCTTGTCGGGCAGGGGTGGCAGGCGACCACCGACCCGCATAGTAACTGGGTGCTGCTCCGAAAAAACTCCGCTTTTGCACAAAAACGACCCCTGTAGGGTCGCTTTTATTTGGCGGAGAGGCAGGGATTCGAACCCTGGGTGAGTTGCCCCACGACGGTTTTCAAGACCGTTACCTTAAACCGCTCGGTCACCTCTCCAGTCCGCCCTATTATAGCAAAAAATCACTCAAGTGGATCGCGCGTTACAGTTAGCACCCATACCATAGTCGCACCGGCATCTTTTAGCGCCTTTGCCGCTGCCTGCACCGATGCGCCCGTTGTTGCCACATCGTCAATGACAATGTACGGACGCGGTTGCACTTTACTGGCCATAAATGCGTGTGCGGCCTGGGCGATACGTTCTGCGCGCGTTGCACCCCGTTGTACTGTCTTGCCAGTGCGCGCAAGGGCGGGGGCAGCCTCGCATTGCTGCAGGCGGGCAAACTCAGTGGCCAGTAATGCAGCATGGTCGTACCCGCGCTGTCGGACGTGCGAGCGAATAGTGGGGACCCATGTGACCACCATGCCAGGGGGGAGTTGCGGCACCACCTCACACAGCAGCTCGGCCAATAACTTTGACGCCGAGCGCATACGCTGGAACTTATACCGCATAACCAGCTCGCGGAGCACCCCTGTGTGCGGGCCGACATACCAGGCTCGAGCATATGGCACCTTGGCTTGGCAGCCACTGCATACATCGCCGGCACGCCCAACAGGGCGTAAACACGCAAAACACTGCGCAGTCATATCCGTTACGATGTCATATTTACAATACTCACACAAAATGGACCCAATTTTTCCGCAAGAGCAACAGTGGTGGGGAAGAATAGTGCTACTGAGTAAATCTTTCATTGTATTTTTTACGTTTAACAAGCCTAATGTGTTGATTATACCCCAAGGCCTGGGGTATACTGTAACCATTAGCAATAGAGCCGAGTAACAGTGGAGGATATCATGGCCCGCAAACAAAATGACGATCTATTGATCGAAGATGAACTGGCTGCCGCATTTCTGAATGATGACAGCTCCGCACCCGCTCCCGATTTGCAGCAAGCGCAACAATCGAGCGCGAGCGAGGATCAGGGCTGGAGCGAAAGCGAAGATGATTTCCCTGGCCAGTTGGCAGTTGATGTCTACGAAACCGAGGAACAGCTTATAGTAAAAGCGCGCACCGCTGGTGTAAACAAAGATGAGCTTGATGTCAGCATAAGCGACGGTATACTAACCATTAGTGGCACCATGAGCAGCAGCGACGAGCAAGATGCCACAAACTGGCACATCCAGGAATGCTACTGGGGCGAGTTCAGCCGCACCTTGGCGCTCCCCGTACCAGTCAAAGAAGACGAAGTTGGCGCTGTCCTAAAAGATGGTGTACTGACAATCAGCTTCCAAAAGGTTAAGCAAGAACAAGCAAAAAAGATTACCATTCAGTAATTGAGCATATGCATAAAAAACCGCGGCGACCCCGCGGTTTTTTAATGGCACGACACCCTAAGGTGGCCCGCAATGTCACATAAAAACACTCCCTTACAGGAGTGTTTTTATGTGACAGGGTAGTTGTAACTAAGCCTGGGGCACAAATGCGCCGATAACAAAGTTCACAATTGCATACGCGAGGAGGGCAACAACAATACCGATAATTGCATACATGATAGTGTTTTTGGCTGCAGTCACTGCGCTTGAGTCACCAGCCGACGTGGTATAGCGGATACCGCCAATCACGAGCATGATCACTGATACGGCGCCAATAATAAACAGCAACACGTTTGTGATTGTTTTAAACAGCGGGGTTTGGCCATTACACGAAGATTCGGTGCCAAACAGACAGGCGGTTTGATCGGAACCCTGGGCGCTGTTTGCGCCGCTGCTCAGCGACAAGTTTGTGGCAGCGCTCGCTGGGACAGCCGCGCTGGCAAATGCAAAAGCGAATACCGGCACCGCAAGGAGCGTCAGTAATTTATGCTTCAATGCTAGTTTCATATTAATTTAGGTCCTTTCTAGGATTTTTATTACTTGCTTATATTTATATCAGATACGAGTCGTTTTGTGAACAGGTGTTACTTTACAAATTGCGTCACAACAAAGTTCACAATTGCATACGCCATAACGGCGACAATTAAGCCAATAACCGCATAAAAAATGGTATTTTTGGCGTTTGTGACCGCGCTGCTATCACCATTCGAGGTTACGTACTTAATACCACCAACTACAATCATAATCACCGCCACCGCGCCAATCACAAACAACAAAATGTTTACAATCGTTTTAATGATTGCGGGCAAGTTGGTACCACCGCCCGTGTTGCCAACGCTATTAATGCCCGTGCTCACACAGTTTGTACCCGTGCAGGCCGGGGCAGCGTAGGCGGGGGCCACCACAACGCTAGTAGCCACCAGGCCAAACAGTGCGGCAACACCCGTAGCCATAAGTACAGTTCTAAGTTTTTGAATCATCATTCCTCCTTATTTTTACCAATTAAAACTAATAACAAAGTTTATAATCGCATAGGCCGACATGGCAATAATAAGGCCAACCACTGAATAAATAATCGTTTCGCGGCCAGTTTTTACCTTACCAGGGTCGCCATTCGATGCTGCCATGCGAATACCACCAATTACAACCATGATAATCGAGATTGAACCAAGCAGAATCAAGGCCGTATTGATGATATTTTTCGCTTTAAAGTTGGTGGCCCCTTGGGTAAGACTGGTGTCCTTGATGCTGTTACAGTTACTGCCACAGGCGCTAAATGGGTCATAGGCAAAGGCGGCCTGGGATAGGCTACCAACCCCTACGGCCATAGCTGTAACGGCTACTGCAGCAAAAGCGGCAACGCGCAGTGTCATTACCTTACGCACCGTTCACCCCCTTTACGACAAAGGCTGTAATCGCGGCAGCGGCAAGCACGACCACAAGGCCGATTGTCGAATACAATAGCGTGTCTTTGGCCTTTTTGACCTTTGCCGGGTCGCCACTCGAAATCGTGTAAATAAACCCCCCGTACACAATCATGCCAACCGCAACGACACCCGCCCAAAAGTACACGGTTCCAAGAATATTCGATAAAACGTTTGTTTGCGTGGTTGGCCCATTAAAACCAATGTCGCTCGCGTTTAAAATTGCGCCAAAAAATCGCCAGATCATGTGTGAATAGCCCCCGATACCGCCATAACAATTGCCGCCGAAAGGAGTGAGATAATTAGGCCAATAATCGCGTTAGTAATTGTTTGCTTGGCGGTTGCAATGTTGCCGGTATCGCCACGGGCAATCACGTACAAAAAACCGCCTTTAATAACAAAAAACAATGCCACGTAGCCGGCAATGACCAAAATTGCGCTAATAACATTAAGGGCAACTTTAATGACAAAGTTTTGGAGCGCAGAACTATTGCTTTTGCTTGAAGGGAATATAACATTACACGTAGTTGTGTCTTGTAGGCCACTGTACCAGGCGGGAATACCAAATAAATTGTCCGATGGGCAGCTAGCCGCCGCTGCTGGCGTTGCCATAAGGAGTGCGGTCCCGGTTGGCACGGCAAACGTCACAAACATAATGAGGGCTATGAGTTTTTGTTTCATTACTGTAGTACCCCGCCCGGGATTAGCCAGTTTAATACCAAGAACATAAGGCCAAACGCAATCAGCCCGATCACAATATTAGTAATCATCGTTTTTGCCTGCTTTACCTTTGCGGCGTCGCCACCAGCAGAGGTGTAAATAATACCCGCCCACACGGTGCCACCAACCGCCGCAATACCAACCATTGCAATCACAAACTTAAGCACCCAGCTTAGGAGCAAAAACACCGCGGTATTCTTAACATTCGTGCCCGAGCCCTGGTTATTAGCCTGGTTGCAGATGGATTGCGGCAAATACGCACAATTTAGCTGGGCAGCGTACGTTGGCGCATACACTACACCCGTAAGCGCCGTAGAAATTGCAAGGGCGGCCGCAAGCTTTATGGACATATTTTTTAGTTTTTGCATAACTACCTGCAATCGTATACTACTTTTGGTTTATATTCAAGTTGTAGCGGAAAATACACCCTGGTGAGCCTTGACTTTTTAGCCTTAAAGTTGTAGCATTATAGGTGATATGTGGGATACCTTAACCAGGCATCCGCGCGGTAGAATATCGCAGCGGAGTATACTCTTTGTGGCCACAGGTTTGTTTGCGGCCATTTTTGCGTGTGTCGGCCACAGCACCGCTGCCTTTGCGGACACCGCATACCGCACTACAAGCGGGCTCCAATACCAAGGCAAATCCTTTACCAAGCAGGTGACAATCACCAAAAGTGACCCCCGAAAACTTACCACAAGCGCCGACGTATACGCCTACGAATACAGCGACCCCACCAACAACTCAGTCCAAGATATTTACTTTGTCAGCAAGGCCGCCGCGCAAACCGCTACCACCGCGCTGTACGCGGCCTTTACGCTTACGCCACCCAATAGCTATAACCAAACAGCCGGCCCGACAACACTGACGATTTCCAACAATCCACCACCCGGCGGCGCCGCGCCAACACCGAGCGCGGCAAACGCGGGGAACACCTGTAATGTGTCGGGGATTGGCTGGATTATCTGCCCAGTCACCAGCCAGCTTGCCAGCATGATCGATGGTATTTACGGGGTGTTAATGCAGTTCTTGGATGTCCAACCAATGCTGCAAAACAGCCCGGTTTTTGATGTGTGGAACGCCGTCAAGAACATTGCGAACATCTGTTTTGTGCTCGTGTTTATGGTTATTATCTTTTCGCAGGTGACCAGTTTTGGCCTTTCGAACTACGGGCTTAAAAAAATGATTCCCCGCCTTATTATCGCAGCCATATTGGTCAATATATCGTACTGGATCTGTGCAATTGGCGTGGATCTGTCGAACTTTTTAGGCCACAGCGTGTACGCGTTCTTAATGTCGTTCGCGCAATCCTTAAACATGTTTAAAGTCGACATTAGCTGGGGCGGCCTGGCGCAGGGTATTTTAGGCGGCACCGCGGCTGGTGGCATAGTTGTGGGCGCCGGCATGGTCTCACTCGCGACCGCTGGCAGCCTGGCGGCGGCACTCTTTACCCTACTTGGCATGCTCATATCCGTTGCCCTCGCCGCAGTGACAGCATTGTTTATACTAATGGCCCGCCAGGCACTTTTGGTGATATTTGTGATTGTGTCGCCGCTCGCGTTCGTCGCGCTTGTCTTACCCAAAACCGAAAAATGGTTCGACAAATGGAAAGACACCTTTCTGGCCATGCTTATTATGTTCCCGCTATTTTCACTCGTGTTTGGTGGGGCAGTACTTGCCGGGGCTGCCATTATTGTGGGCGCCAACAATAATATCTTTTTAATCTTACTCGGCAAGGGCACCCAGCTTATGCCACTCGCCATTACGCCACTACTGGTTAAGTTTAGTAGTGGAGCGCTCGGCACCGTTGCCAGCTTTGCGAGCAACAAAAACAAAGGCCTCACCGACCGCGCCCGCAACTGGACCAAAAACCAGTCCGACTACCACCGTAAAAAATCACTTGCTAACCCCAACAACCGACGTTTTAACGCAGCACGCTGGACCGCGCAGCGCTTTGACGACGCCGAACGCCGCCAAAAGGTCGCGCTCGCCGGCTTCGAAGATGCCTCAGAGACCCGTGCCCGAAACGGTGGCACAGGGCCATTCAGCCAGCGCCGCCTAAGGGCCTACCGTAAGGCCTACAACTACGCCCAAGATATGTCCGCTGAAAAACAAACCGAGGACAACATATTAAAGGGCGGCTACGACCGCATGCGTAGGACCGACGCCCGCACGACTGCACGTGAAGTGCGGCGCCGTGAAACCGAGGTCGCCGCAAAATTTGAAGCCGAAAGCCTTGAAACTATGCACGCCGAAATTGCCGCGCAAGGCGCACAACACGCCACAATGCAACAGCTTTCCCAGCAGCTTAATGCGAAGGCGCGCGCCGCAATGTTAGCAAATGCGAGCTCTATTAAGCTCAACACCGAAAACATTGCGTTTGACGGCATTGCTAAAAAAATGGCAGAGCGTGTTCAGCAAGATAATGTCGCGACAATCCTTGAAAAACAGAGCCGAACTGTCCACGGTGTTGATGTGCGTAAATACGCAGGGGGAATACAAGGCGAGCAGGGTGAGCACGCGGCACTCGCATATGCGGTCGCATTGCAACGTAAACAGTACGCCGAATCTGTCAGTGAAATGAACGAACTCATTAAGCACTATGCGCCAGACTCTGGTGATATACAGAACATGATCCTTGGAAAGGATAGCAAGGGTAACGCAGTAACTCACGCTGTTGGTGTCCGCAGAGACAAGAGCGGCAAGGTAGTCAGCACCTTTAACTTTGATCGCACGGACAGCTACGCAATGGAGGCTGCAATCGACAACAACATGACAATCGGCACCGTGCCAATGGTAGAGGACATTATTAAGCTTTCGGGGAGCGAGCTTTCTGAATACCGCACCACCATTTCGGCCGCGCTCGCTAAGTCTAGCATGGGTGCAAAAAGCATCTACCTTGGCGGGCGGCTGATTAACGAAATTGCCCAGGGCAATATTGCGAGTGCAGCCGACCTAGAAAACTACCTGCAGGCACAAATAACCGAAGGTAAGTTCTCGGCTCAGCAGCTGGCAACAGCTGACGCGCCAGCCCTTACTTCGTTCTTGAAGGGCGCTCAAGATAAACTACGCGATCCAGGCATTACCGCCGACGAGCGCAATCGGATCGGCCAACTTGCTAAAAAAGCATACGATGCCCTTACAGATCCCCAAATTAAGTCAAGCGTGAAAGATAACGCCAAGCTCGAGCTCCTTAAAATTACAAAGCTTAATCCATCACTGCCCCCTATCGATCCAAAAGATTTATAGGCCCCGCGCAAGGTTTTTAGCATGCGCCATACTTTTATTAGACATGCTAGTGCATGACAATCTTTTTGCCATACCTACCACTTAACGATAAGCGTATTGACTTTTTGTTGATTAGGGTGTATAATGTGCTTATAAATTCACCATATAAGCCATTTGGCAAAGGATAGAATACATCATTATGGTTAAAAAAAATCTCGATCAGTGCACGGAGCCAAGGATATCACGTAGGGGCCTCCTCGGTGCCCTCGTAGGCGGGACAACCCTCCTGGCACTCGAAGCCTGTGGCGCAAACATTTCTGCCGCTCCATCTGGCAATGAAACCGCCAGCAAAAACCCAACAACCCCGAATATGACCCCATCAGCACCCGAGCTAAAGCCTGGCCACATTACGCCCGAAGCCCAAGCGCAATATCGTGCGATGAGCCCAAACGAGAAAGCGGTATTTAGCGCTAAATACTTTGCCGCTGTTTTCGGTGGTGAAGCCGGTGGTGTGAGCGGTGAAATCGATAAGCTTGACCCAGATGCTCGTACCACGCTACTTGCTGCAGCCATAGATTCTGCTATTCCAGTGGTGTTGGATACCTATAATACCTCGGGGAGCGCCGATATGACAGTCGCCAAAGCCTTGAATGACTATCGTATCAACGCAGAACCTCAAGCATTGGCAGACGCCGTCGACATACGTTACGCGACGCCAGCACAAATGGAGCAAGACGCCGCCTCGAAAGAACTTGGAGCCGCGCTCGTAGACGATCTTGTGTCGCCCGAATCACAACTCTCACCAGACCTAAAAACTAATGCAGACAACGGTGTTGGAGTTATTATTCATGCACCTGTTACTGCCGCAACACGCGTCCTTCGGTCTGGAACGATAGTCAAAATTAATAAACAACAACTAACACTAGCGGATGCCGGAAGAGTATATGGCTCAGAGCAAGGCGGAAAAAGCTTCTTAACAGTCGTGGAAGCCCACCCGTTCAACGACCTACGAAGTGGGGAGCCAAATGCGACTATATTTACACGCTACTCTGAAGAGGTGCCAAACGACACCATGCACTCAGTGATAAACAGTCTTTCCAGCTCTACTAACTAGCCAAACTACAGCTAGGCCAATACGCTACTCTATACACGCCATCCCATAAATGGCGTGTATATATTATTCCATTTATGCTTTAATTGTAGTAGGTAAAGCATATGGCTAACACAGTGACACAAAAACCAACTGCGCGTTCTTTAAGGAAAGCTGGGCTGCTCGCTCTTGTTATCGCTATCGAGATATTAACTCCCGTTTTTGCCGTATTCCAAACTGCCTATGCAGATGTTGCAACACCGAATATCGCTGAAGCCGTGGTTAAAGTCGCCACCCTCAACACCGAAAGAAACGAGATCGCGTTCTGTCTAACTCCCGGGCTTTACAGCGGAAAGGCTGTCCCTGTTAGTGTCGCAGATGTTATGCAGTGGAACTGGTTTAGCGCACCCACCTATAAAGGAATGCCCTTGAGTGACTGGCTGAGCCCTAATCCCAGCTCTACGCCCGACTGTGCAAGCCTGAACGGTGCGACCCTCCAAAGTTATTTTAAAGACTTGGGTTTCACCGGAACCGGCATCGAAACAGCGTGTAATGTCGGTTTTAAACGAGCCACCATGGGGGCAAATGGCACTTACGCGGCGACAAAGGATTGCGTGACTGGTAATGGTAGCGCTGACAATGGCTCGAATGAGGCATTCGTCTACCAATCAGCCCTCGCTACGCAACCCGGCACGCTTGGTGTCGCCTACTCATACAACGATGCAGTCAATTTCCTAGATAAGGTTTATACGACAGGCTATATCTCAAATTATATTCAAAATTCCTATGGCACAACAGGCACACTCCTTAATAACCAATACGATAATGTTCAGTATTATGTTATGGCGTATACGTTGTTCTTCGCCCAAAGCACCTGCGCATCGACGCTAATAAACCCTGTGAATAGTAGCACCTCGGCCACTAGCGGGACCAAACCAGCCGATGGTTCGGTATGGGTTGTCCCACCTAGCGGTATACCGCAACAATATTGGTATAGCCTAAACGGATCGTCGACGACGGCTTGGAACTTTCGATATAACGGCGCATCCCAGAGCGCAGTAACCGACACCTGTGACAGTATGGGTGGTACGACGAACAATAATTTAGTTCATATTATGGAGCTTACCTACAAAGATTACGCTAACTGGGTGCAGAATAACCGAGCACTAGCAGCAAAAAGTGTCGCACCACAAGTACAAAATCCCGGGGGTGGTATACCGGGCGACGCGAAATCAACCTGTACGGTAGCGGGGGTGGGTTGGATTGTCTGCCCAATTGCCAACTTTTTAGGGAGCGTGGCAGATGGCTCTGAAAATCTTTTACAGACGTTTTTCCTTGTTGACGCACAAAAATTATTTTCCACAAGCTCCCCAACGTATCAAGCATGGCAACAGATGCTGCAATACGCCAATATTATCTTTATCATTGCTTTTATTATCATTATCTTTTCACAGGTTACAAGCTTTGGCGTTAGCAACTATGGCATTAAAAAGCTACTGCCCAAGCTACTGGTTGTAGCGCTCCTCGTAAATATATCGTTCTATGTGTGCGCCCTGGCGGTAGACGTGTCTAATTTGCTCGGCGTGAGCCTTGCTAATGCCTTGGCAAATGGCATAACGTTCCAAAACTCGACAAGTAGTAGCGGCCTTCAAGTTGGTTCGTCAGTTTTCACTAAAGTTGTTAGTAATGTACTCATCGTTGGGGGCGGGGCTACCCTGGCTGCGGCATATTTTTCAGTTGCAACCGTCGTTGGAATATTACTTGCACTGGTGGTTGTGGCTATTACAATGGTTATTCTACTTGCTGTGCGCCAAGGGCTTATCCTACTACTTGTTGTACTATCACCTCTGGCATTCGCCGCCATGCTCTTACCAAATACACAGTCATTATATAAAAAATGGTTAAGCATGTTTAAAACACTCCTATTCATATTCCCAATTGCCAGCGTTCTGTATGGTGCCGGTAAATTGGCAGGAAACATTATTATGCACACGAGCGATTCGTGGCTACTACAAACCATGGGCGCTGCGCTACCGATACTTATGCTTGTTGTAGTGTACAAAGTGTTTACTTCAACTATGAAAGGGCTCGAAGGTATTGGGGGAATGATAAAGGGTGTGACCGCCGGAACAGACAAGCTCCATGGCTACGGAAAAAATATGCTTGAAAACTCTTACGTCGGTCAAAGAGACGCCTACAAAAAGTCCGAAGCCAATAAACGTCGAGCGCTTATTCAGTCAGGGCAATTTAGCGGCTCAAACAAAAACCCCCTTAACTGGGCACGAAATGGGCGAAAAAATGTAAACGCAGGGTTAAACCGTGTTAGCGGTAAATTCGGAGACAGGCGCACTGCCCAGGGGGATGTGCTAACGCAAAAAATGAACCAGGAAGAAATCGACAACCAGGTACAGTCGTTTGAGAGGAAGTACTCTGCCAACCCATCCAACCGACTAACTAATGCTCAGGCAGATTTAAGTGAAGCTATTAAAAGTGGCGATACCGTAAAAGCACGCGCCGCATTCCGCATACTCAGT
>JAJXWT010000018.1 GCA_021781475.1 bacterium | reverse complement strand
GCGCCATTTTCTGGCTCAACCGTGCTACCCGTTGATCCAATCAACGTGAACGGCGGTGGTTCGGGCTCACCAAAAACGCACGAGTATATTTATATGCCATATCAAAATAATTCAGATTGGCCACTATTGTGCGCCGCTAATACCGGCGGCAAGGTGTTTCAGTCATACTATCTGCTGTATTTTACGGAACAAGGCCCGGTTAACAACCGAATTAGTGGCACCTGCTCTAATAGCAATCCATTTTTTGGCTCCTCTACCGGTGTCTACCAAGATAATTATCTTGTCGTTCACACGTAGTGTTTATTTTCAGCCTTTTTCCATAATGGGGCAGTAGGCTAGGCCTGTATATTTCATTGAAAGGAATACTATGGACGAGACTGAGCTTAAAGAACAACATAAAAATGAGCCTGAGCGAGTGCATATGCACGGCGGCTACCGGCACGACGTAATTGCAAAGCGAAAGCATGTGTGGCTTGCGGGCATTGTGGCACTGCTGCTGGTCCTAATTATTGCAATGGCAAGTTACGGCATTGGCTACCAGGTGTCACGCCGCACTATGGGCGAGCGCGCTGGCTATTTTGGTGGCATTACTATGATGCGCGGAGGATATGGCAGGGGCTTTAGCAGCGCCAGCAGAACGCGCCCGGTTGCGCGAGTTGGTGCATCTGGCACTGTAACCGCGGTGAGCGGCACCAGCATGACAATTAATGATACCGCGCGCGGCGGTAGCGTCACCTATACTCTCAACAGCAATACCAAGGTGACACAAAACGGGACCACTAAAGCAGTGAGTGATATTAAAACGGGCGACACGGTTCGCGTTGTAGCGGCCGGTGCCGATACGTCTATTGCGACGTCAATCGCGATTGTTACGGCTGTTTAGTGGCTGGCTGGCGCTTGCCCGGATTCCCCTTCCGGGCAATTTTCAGCTAAAGTTCAGAATAGGATGCATAATAGGGTGTGTAAGTTAATAATAAAAGGAACCATATGAAACTACTCGTCGTCGAGGATGAACGAATTATTGCTCACGCCATAAAAGAAGGCTTGGAGCAGGATGGGTACGCGGTCGATGTTGCATACGACGGCGTTGAAGGTTACGACACTGCGAGTGCCGACGAGTACGACGTTATTATTAGCGACGTGATGATGCCCGAAATGAATGGGTACGATATGGTTGCCAAACTCCGTGCGGACGGGAACAAAACGCCCGTACTTATGCTGACCGCAAAGGGGCAGGATCGCGACGTAATCAAAGGGCTGGATACCGGTGCTGATGATTATTTAGCCAAGCCGTTTGCGTTTGGCGTGCTGTCTGCCCGCGTGCGCGCGTTGCTCCGCCGCCCACAACAAAGTTCGGGCGAGCTACTGCAGTATGCCGATATTAGTATGGATCCAGCAAAAAAAATGGTCACGCGGGCGGGCCGTAACGTGCAGCTGAGTGCAAAAGAATACGCAATTCTGGAATATTTTTTGCGTAATCCCGACCGAATTTTGAGCAAAAACAACATTTTGACTCACGTGTGGGATTTTGACAGCGATGTGTTGCCGAACAACGTGGAAAGCTTTATTAAGTTGCTCCGTAATAAAATTGACCGGCCTTTTGGCCAGCCACTCATACAAACGGTACGGGGTTTTGGCTATAAATTAAGCGAAAACGGGCAATAGTTTTATGAGCACGGCACAAATACGGCACTACTTTCATTCACGCACTGGCCACTTAGCGCTTACGTACCTTGCAATTATTATGGCGATGACGATTATTTTTAGTACGGTTTTATTTTCGCTTGCGTCACGCCAGTTCGACCGTCCAATTGAACCGCATGGTACGCAACGGATTATTGTGGCACCTTCGGATGATTTATTGGCCTTGCTTAATCAGCGGGCCGCCGATGCTCGCGCTGAATTGTTCTTAAATTTAGTGGTGCTGAATCTTGCTATGCTTGGTTTTGGCCTATGGCTTAGCACCTACCTTGCAGGGCGCACAATGGAGCCAATCGAAAAAGCCATGCGCGAGCAGATTCAGTTTGTGAGTGATGCAAGCCATGAGCTGCGCACGCCGCTCACCGCACTAAGCTCTTTAAATGAAGTCGTACTGCGTCGAACGAAAAAAATATCCGATGCCGAGGCGCGTGAACTGGCAACGCAAAATATGCAGGAGACAAATAAACTATACATGCTCACTAGTTCGCTACTTGGTCTAGTTAACGCGGATCAGCAACAAGTGACATTGAGCCCGGTTGATTTGCAGCAAGCAGTGAGCGATGCAATGGAACATATCATTAGTGCCGCTCAGGAAAAATCGATTGAAGTTGAAGACACGACGCCAAAAGCGCATGTACAAAGTCAATCGGAACGGTTGATGCAGGTCATTAAGGTGCTCCTTGAAAATGCTGTGAAGTATAGCCACCCAGGCGGCGTCGTGCGGGTGTACGCAACGGTCCACGGCAGTGTTGTGGTCCTGCACGTTGCCGACACCGGCGTGGGCATTGCCGAACAAGATATGCCACATATTTTCAGCCGCTTTTATCGGGCCGACCAATCTCGGAACAAGGAGCAGCATGATGGCTATGGCATTGGCCTGGCGATTGCAAAATCAATCAGCGATCAGCTTGGCATGAACTTGCGTGTAAAAAGTAAAATTGGCGAAGGCTCGGTATTCAGCATTGACCTGCCGTTGGTAAAGGAGTAGACACATGGAAACATCGCAAAAGGTACTTGTTGCCATTGGAACAATAGCAATCGTCGGTATCGCGGCGGTTGGTGGTAAATATTTGTATAGCGGTGACGGCACGGGGACGGTGCACAGTAGCTCATCATCAACGAGTGGCAGCAGCGCCCCGATTGCAAGCGCGCCCGCGACAACAGCGGCACCGACGAGTGTCGGCAACGGAACGCCGTCGGCTCCATCTTCGGCTGCGGCTCCCGCGCCAGCGCCGACTCCGACCCCGACTCCAACTCCGAGCGGCACGAGCACGGCAAGCACAAGCGGCTACAAAGATGGTCAATACACGGCCTCACAGGATTATTATGTGCCCGGAGGCGATACAAACACAGTCAGCGTAACGCTCACCGTGGCGAACGGCAAGATTAGTTCGGTGACCGCGAACGATCAATATGGCAACGGGGTATCTGCCTATTACGTAAGCAGTTTTGAAAGCGCTGTGAGCGGTGACGCGGCTGGCCAGTCGCTCAGTGATTACAGCCCAAGCCGCATCGGTGGCGCAAGCCTGACTACCGAAGCATTCGCCCAGGCAATCGACACGATTCGGTCCCAGGCCGCCGCGTAGTTTATAATAGGGCACATGACTGAACAGAATAACGAGAATCAAGCGGTTTCAAGTGATGTGCTGAATAAGTTACGCGCGAGCGTGCTTGGCGCGAACGATGGTATTGTTTCGGTGTCGAGCATGCTCATGGGCGTTGCTGGCGCAACCGATAATACGGGTGCTATTTTTACTGCCGGCCTTGCGGCACTCGTAGCTGGTGCGCTCAGCATGGCAGTAGGTGAGTATGTGTCCGTAAGCAGCCAAAGCGACGCCGAAAAGGCCTACATTGAGCGCGAAAAGAACTTACTCCAAAAACACCCAAAGCAGCAGCTCGAAGAGCTCGTGCAGGCCTATGTGGATAAAGGCATTCATGAAAAAACAGCACGCCAAGTTGCAAACGAACTCACTAAGAACGATGCGCTGCACGCGCACCTCATGACAGAGTTCGGCATGGGTGAAGATGAGGTGGTGCAACCAATGCACGCGGCGCTATCTTCGTTCTTTTCGTTTAGCGTGGGCGGGCTTATTCCGTTTATCACCATTATCACGGTGCCGCATTCATTCCGGATTATTGCAACTGGCTGCGCCGTGCTGGTCGCACTGACACTTACTGGCTATATGAGCGCGAGTGTGGGCGGCGCCTCTAAGCGCCGAGCCATTTTGCGCGTTGTAGCTGGCGGGCTTGCCGCCATGATTGTAACCTACTATGTTGGCAGCTTATTTGGTGCCAAAGTCGGTTAGTGTAATTGCAGTTCGCATTGGCGAACACGCGCGCTTACTGCTATAATAAAGGCAACATGCCGAGTAGTGACGCGTTTTTGTTGTTGCTTGGTACAAGCAAAGGCAAACACTAACTCATAAGGGAACAACTACAATGAACACAATTTTCAAACGCACAAAAATCCTCGCGACACTTGGTCCGGTTACGCATAGCCCCGAAAAAATTCGCGCGCTTATGGAAGCGGGCGCCAATGGCTTCCGTTGCAATTTTAGCCACGGTAGCTACGAAGAACGAGTTGATCAGATCCGATGGATTCGCGAAGCAAGCGCACAGATGAACCGGCCGGTTGCGATCCTTATGGACTTGCAGGGGCCAAAAATTCGCCTGGGCGCCCTAAAAGACAATCATTTTGATGTTAAAAAAGGCGATATGTTGACACTCGATCACGCCATTAACGAGCACGACGGGAGTGCAAACTTGCCAGTCCAGTACAACTTAGCTGAACGCATGAAAGTCGGCGAAAACCTTAGCCTGTTCGATGGCAAAATTAGGGCAGTCGTGCGCGAAATTACTAGCGACACGGCTGTGAAAATTGAAGCGCTTAACGACGGCTTTTTAATGAGCAAAAAAGGCCTTAACTTACCCGATACAGACTTTGGCGGTGATATTTTAACCGAAAAGGACTTAGCTGATATTGAATTTGGCGCCGATAAAGATTTTGACTTTGTGTCATTGAGTTTCGTGCAAACCGACGAAGACGTGCACGCGCTCCGACAGATTTTGGTGAGCAAGGGCAGCACGGCGCAAATTATGGCAAAAGTAGAAACCAAGTCTGCAATCCAGGGCGACATGCTCGAACGGATTGTGAAGGCAAGCGATGCCGTTATGGTTGCGCGTGGTGACCTTGCGAGCGAGGTTGGGGCAGAGCTTGTGCCGGTCGTGCAGCGCCAAATTGTCGCGTTGTGCCGCAAATACGGCAAGGTCAGCATTGTGGCGACCCAAGTACTTGGGAGCATGGTGGATAACCCTGAACCAACACGTGCCGAAGTGAGCGACGTTGCTACGGCGGTTATTTTGGGCGCCGATGTCGTGATGTTGAGCGACGAAACGGCCAACGGTAAATACCCCGTCGAAGCCGTCCGCGCCATGCGGAACACCATTATGTACACGCAAGAGCACTGGCCTGTCGACGATATCGACGAACAGATCATCCCACTTAACAGTGCTCGCCGCTTCGCAATTAGCCGTGCCGCTGTTGGTATTGCCGACGATGTAAAAGCGGTGGCAATTATTGCCGAGACAAAAAGCGGCGCAACTGCTGCTAACATTGCCGCCTGCCGCCCGCACCTCCCAATTGCCGCGGTGACCAGCAGCCCACGTGCTGCGCAGCAACTCGCGCTTAACTATGCCACGCGCAGTTTTATTCGCCCCGACAGCGAGACTGCCGGTATTGATCTTGCGAAAGAACTAAAAGATGAAAACTACTTTGGCGATGCAAACCCGTTTACAGTTGTGGTTGTCAGCGGTAAGCAACCAGGTGTCACTGGCGGGACTGATACAATCAGCGTCCGTGTGATAGAATAAGGGCAGTAATGGGTGGGCATATAAAACGATCAGTTACCGCATTGCCGGTTCACGGCGAAACTGTACTAGTGCGCGCTGATTTAGATGTGCCAATCGTCCACGGTTCTGTTGACCCGTCGTTTTTACGCCCCGCTATTCATACAATTCGCTACCTATTGGCACATTCTAACAAGGTGGTAGTTGTCGGGCACGTTTCGCGACCCGACGGTATTGACGAATCCTTTAGTACTCGCCTTATTGCAAAGACCCTTGCCAACCTGTTGCAGGTGCCGGTGCACTATGTCGGCGCTGTCACTGGTAGCAAGGCAATGATGGCGATCCGACGTGCGCCAAAGCGGAGCGTTGTGTTGCTTGAAAACTTGCGCTTTGATGCACGAGAAGAAAAAAATGATGCCGAATTTGCCGCCGAGCTGGCCAAGACAACTGGCGCAAAATATTTTGTGCAAGATGATCGCCGCTCTGTGCAGCACACATTCGCGTCGACGGTTGCGATTACTAACTACATTCCTGCTGTGGCGGGCTTTAACGTCATAGACGTATGGGATGGCCCAGGTGTGAAAAGTTTGCTCGACGCCTAAAAGTAGGGTACACTAAAAGCAAAGAAAGCATAACAAATTTACAAATAAAGTGGGCAACAAATTAATCATTGGCAACTGGAAAATGAACCTCACCATCCATGAGGCAAGTTTGTTTATGCATAAGCTTGACCGGCTTATCATGGAGCCAAAAGGGGTTGAAATAGTTGTCGCGCCCCCGTTTTTAGCGCTCCCCGCTATATCACTACAGATTGATCATGCAAAGTTTAAGCTTGCAGCGCAAGATTTTTATTGGCGCGACGAAGGGCCGTACACCGGTGAGGTGTCTGCCCATCAATTGCATGGGCTGGTGAAATATGGTTTAGTCGGCCACAGTGAACGGCGAAACATTTTTGGCGAACACGGCCGGGAAATCAGGAACAAGGTACAGGCGGCATTCCGCAATAACATCATTCCGGTTTTGTGTATTGGCGAATCAGCTTCGGAGCGGGCCGATAACGAAACGTATAGCGTTTTGCACGACCAAATCGTAGAGGGCGTTCTTAATATCACCTCAGAAGAAGCCAAAAACATGGTAATTGCCTACGAACCGGTATGGGCGATTGGTGCCGGTAAAACCCCCACGCCCGGTGAAGTACAAAAGGCGATTGCGACAATACGTGACCAAATAAAGCATTTATTTGGTGATGAAATCGCTACGAATATACGAGTGCTGTATGGTGCGAGTGTCACAAAAGACAATGCGAGCGGCTTTCTTGCGCTCCCAGGCGTCGATGGCTTACTCGTGGGTGGCGTGAGTCTTGACGCGCAAGCATTCAGCGAGATAGTAACTAAAGCGCAAGGAACAAAAGGTTAGGTGATATGACAGAATTGGACTTTGACGAGCTCGACAAGGCAGTGAACGATCTGATGAAAGACGTGGAAACACCTCCGAGCACAACCCAAGCAGCGAGTGCTGGTCAGGCCGACCAAAACGCACCCGATACGTCCATTCAGCCTCAGCCGGCGCCCGTAGCCGCCGTTGACACAACTCCACCGCCTGCGTTTAAGCGCCGGGGCAAGTTTATGGATGTCGTCGCACCAGTGGCAAAAAAGCCACTCACCGATGAATTGGTGTCACATGGGCAAAGTGCCGTCACTCAGCAAACCGGTGCGGCAACGAACACTATCGCCGATATTACGCCAGGTTTTTCTGCACAACGCGCCCCGCAAGCCGAACTGCCAGCTGGCGACGAGGCCCAACCTATTACGCCGAGCCCAGGCGTGCGTGGTGTTACCGAGGGTGCAGATGAACCCGACCCTAGTAACGAGCGCGAGCAAGGCTACGCCCCAGACCCCGCCCCGGTGCAAGACTGGCCCCAGCCGCATAGTGTGTCCGACTTAGGCAACGACCACCCGAACGATGAGAGCGACACGAATGATTGGCCGACACAGGTAGCACCACAGGCCGACGCGGCAGATGCGCCAGAGCAGGCGAGCGAGACTACCGAGACTACCGAGCCTACCCCTGAACCAGAACAGCCCACGGGCGGTGCGCACGCACAACCCCAAGAACCTGAACTGGTCACAGTTGTGCAGCCCGACGAGCCCCAGCCAGACGCCTCTGCGTCGTCACCATTGCCGCAATCTGTTATGGCATCACCGTTTTTACCTGGCGCAAAGGTTGAAAAACGCCCGCTTGGTGGCGAAGCGCCTGCCGCAGGTGCGCCAGCCTCAGGCGAGGCTGCACCCGAACCGCTCCCGCGCGAATATGGTTCTGATCTTTTGAGCCTCGAATCCGACACCAGTGCTGAGCAGGCCATGAATGCAGCTCAAAATGCTACCCCCGCTGAGCCAGCAGGTGTGGCCGTGGCGCCCCCTACGGTGCCTACGCCTGTGCAGGCCTCAACGGCAACAACAATCTTTGATACAGACACCTATCACACGCCGCTCAAGCAGCCCGCCAAGGCTAAGAACGGTTGGCTCACGCTTATTTGGATATTGGCGCTGTTGATCATTGGGGCAGTCGCTGGTGCAGCATATTATTTTTACACCATACAACATTAGGGTTTTCGGTTAAAATAGGGATATGGACATATTAGCCAGCCTTAATGATGCACAAAAATCGGCAGTTCTCGCAACCGATGGCCCTTTGCTTATTTTGGCTGGGGCCGGGAGCGGCAAGACAAAAACCCTTACGCACCGCATCGCCTATTTATTGCAGGCGGGAATCTGGCCGAACGAAATCTTAGCTGTGACGTTTACGAACAAAGCGGCGAGTGAAATGCGCGAGAGGCTTGCGGTGTTGACGGGCCAGCCAAATAGCCGCAATTTTATGCCGTGGATGGGTACGTTTCACGGTATTTGCGTACGGCTGCTCCGCCAGGATGGCGCCGCAATAGGTGTATCGCCCAACTTTGTCATATATGACGAAGATGATAGGCAGGGGCTTATTAAGCAGGCGATGAAATCGCTTAGCATTAGTAGCGACCAGGTAAAGCCAAAGGCGGTGAGCGCGGCAATATCAGCAGCCAAAAACGACCTTTTAACACCCGCCGACTACGCCGAAAGCGCAACCTACGGGTTTCAGCAGCATGTTGCAAAAATCTATAGCCAATACGAGGCGCTCCGCATAACGGCAGGTGCGCTTGATTTTGATGATTTATTGATTGAAACGGTGCGTGTACTGCGGGAACAGCAGCCAGTGCGCGACAAGTACCGGACCTTATTCAAGCATATCTTGATAGACGAATACCAAGATACGAACGCCGCTCAGTATGCGATTGTGAAGCTGCTCGTGAACAGCCAAAAGAACATTTGTGTTGTTGGCGACGACTGGCAATCAATTTATAGTTGGCGTGGTGCTGATTTTCGTAATATTTTGAATTTTGAGCGAGACTTTCCTGGCGCAATGGTTGTAAAGCTGGAGCAAAACTATCGCTCAACTGGCGCAATTTTGGATGCCGCGCACAACGTGATTAGTAAAAACCTGGAGCGTACTGACAAAAAGCTGTGGACAAGCGGCGACCAGGGCTCGCCAATCCAGGCGCTCGCCGCCTACGACGAAGCCGAAGAGGCGATGATTGTCGCGAACCGCATCAGGGCGCAAACTGACATTGGCGCGCGCCAGCTGGGCGAGTTTGCAGTGTTGTATCGCACCAACGCTCAAAGCTATGCGTTCGAGCGGGCATTTTTGCAGCTCCGTATTCCGTATCAGCTCGTGGGCGGCGTGCGGTTTTACGACCGTAAAGAGGTAAAAGATATTATTGCCTACCTACGCTTGCTGTATCAGCCAAACGATATCATGAGTTTTAGCCGCATTGTCAACGTGCCAGCGCGCGGCCTTGGCCAAACAAGTCTCGACAAGTTTTTGGCATGGCAGTCAAATAGCGGCCTTGACATGATTACGGCACTGAATAATGTTGAGCAAACAAGCACATTGCAACCCCGTGCCCGCGTGAGCTTTATGCGCCTTGGCGAACTGTTGCGTGGGCTACAAACTATGAGCCTGAACAACACGAGCCCCGCCGAACTCATTGAGCGCTTGCTTGAGCGTACGGGCTACCGTGATTATCTGCTTGACGGTACGCCACAGGCCGAAGACCGCGATGCAAACATTGGTGTGCTTGTTGCTGACGCCAAGACGTTCGCAACGCTCCCTGATTTTTTGCAAGAAGTCGCACTCATGAGCAGCGCCGATACCAGTAGCAGTGATGAAAAGGTTACCCTTATGACGCTCCATGCCGCAAAGGGTCTGGAGTTCCCGGTAGTATTTATGGTGGGTATGGAAGACGGTTTGTTCCCAAGCGTGCGTGCGCTCGAAGCGGGCCCGCGCCAGCTCGAAGAAGAGCGTCGACTGTGCTACGTTGGTATGACCCGCGCAAAGCAGGAGTTATTTTTAACCTATGCGCAATCTCGCGCCCAGTTTGGGCAACGTTCGTATAACATGCCGTCGCGTTTTCTCGAAGATATGGGGCACACGATTGCCCGATTTGGTAGGGAGCAGCCAGCCCTTCCGGCGCATGACGAATTTGAGGCAGATATTTACAACACCTTTGATATTGGTGATACGGTAAAATCGAGCCAATTTGGCACCGGTGAAGTGGTTGATATTGATGGCCTGGCCGTGTCGGTGCGCTTTACGAGCGGAACGACTAAAAAACTGAATGTAGAATTTGCTCGTCTGGAGCGGCTTTAGCGGCTTCGCGACATCACAATTTACGTTCAATAAAGCACGGCGGTATGCTATAATAGTGGGCAGCGTGCTTGAGGTAGGCGTGGCTACTTTAGTCGCATTTATATATGATTGAACTTCGTTTATCGAATCATTACTATCGGCGGATTCTCATTATTGCCGTGCTCGCAGCAGCCGTTTTGTTCGGGGCCGTTAAGGCATA
Source organism: bacterium (assembly GCA_021781475.1). GTDB lineage: Bacteria > Patescibacteriota > Saccharimonadia > Saccharimonadales > Saccharimonadaceae > Saccharimonas. The sequence continues at coordinate 4,980 of JAJXWT010000018.1, read as the reverse complement.
CACCACAATTGCGTTTGCAGGCAGTACTACTTTGGCGGCTGGCGAGAGAGTTGTTACCATTCATGATGGCAGCACACGGCAGGGAATAGTCACAAGCGCCACAACCCTCCGGCAGGTGTTACAGCAGGCGCATATTACCCTCAATAAGGGTGATATTACCGAACCAGGGCTCGACGATCCCCTTGTGGCCAGCAGCTACGAAGCGAATATTTACCGCGCCCGGCCAGTTGTCGTTCAAGATGGTGCAAAATCGATTAGGATTATTACCGCATACCGCACGGTAAAGCAAATTGCTCAGCAGGCCGGTGTTCCCCTGAACTATGCCGATACCGCCGAGATTAAGCCGGCGGTTGATATTGCGAGTGTTGGTGCTGCAGAAATAATGGTCATTAACAGGGCTACCCCTGTTAGTTTTGTGTTCTATGGCAAAACAATTCAAACGTCGACTCGCGCAACAACAGTTGGCGGGCTCCTTAAGGAACATAAAATCACCCCCGCGCAAGATGATACTGTTGTGCCCGCCCTGAATGCCCCGATTGTCCCCGGGATGACGATTGAGCTATGGCGGAACGGCAAGCAAACGGTAACCGTTGATGAAAGCATTAACTTTACTACCCGGCAGGTGCTTGACGCGAACCACAACCCAGGGTACAAAGTGGTGCAAACGCCCGGTCAAATGGGTTCTCGAACCGTGACTTACGATGTTGAAATGCGCAATGGCAAAGAAATCTCGCGGACAGAAACGAATGAAATTGTGACAAAACAGCCGGTTGAGCAGGTTGTGGTTATTGGCGTAAAGGGTGCCTACACGACACCGAGCGAAAACGAATCAATCACATGGAGCTACCTAATGAGCAAGGGCCTTAGCCGGGAACAAACGGCGGGTATTATGGGTAACCTTATGCAGGAACATGGCTTTCAAACCAGCGGGGATGGCCTCGCACAGTGGACGGGCAGCCGCAAGGCCAACCTTGAAGCAATGTTCCCCGACACCTATCGCACTATACAATCGCAGCTAGACTATATGTGGTATGAGCTAAGCGGCCCCTACTCGAATACGCTTGCGCTCGTTCGGGCACAGACAACAGTCCAAGGTGCCGAAGAGGCATTCCAAAACCATTACGAGGGCTGTGGTATATGCGTGCAAGATCGTCGCATACAGTTTGCCTTTAATATCTTAGCGAGTCACTAATATGCCCACCAATAAATCACTCGGGCAGCACTGGTTGCATGACCGTAGCGCCTTAGAGGCAATTGTCAATGAAGCAGCTTTGCAGCCTGGTGATACAGCGCTAGAAATTGGCCCAGGGCTGGGAACATTAACGAGCGAGTTGTTGCGGCGCCAAGCTAAAGTCATTAGCGTGGAATACGACGCCGAGCTCGCGCGTAAACTGCCTGGCCAGTTCCCGGGTAAGGATTTAACCGTTGTCCACCAAGATATCTTGCAATTCGATATCACAAAGCTGCCGGCCGGCTACACGGTTGTCGCCAATGTGCCCTATTACATTACAAGTAAAATTATCGAAAAGTTTTTACGTACCACTAATAAGCCGCGCCGCATGGTGTTGTTGGTGCAAAAAGAGGTGGCGCAGCGCCTTGCCGCAGGGCCTGGCGACATGAGCTTACTCGCACTGAGCGCGCAGCTATTTACGCGTGTGCATGTGGGTGCAATGGTGCCCCGCGCACTGTTTACGCCACCACCAAAGGTAGACAGCCAGGTTGTCGTGCTGGATTTTTTGTCGACACCCCTTATTGACCAGGTAGACGAAAAGGCATTTTGGCATGTGGCCCATGCCGGGTTTTCGGAACGGCGCAAAAAGTTACGAAGCTCAATTGCGGCTGGGCTCCGCGTGAGCAAGCCAGAGGCCGAGGCGTTATTGCGCCATGCCGATATTAACCCCAACGCGCGCGCCGAAGACTTATCTATAGCAGATTGGCAGCGGCTCGCAAAGGACGCAGTGTAATAGTATGATTGCAAACGACCAACCCACGTGTTTCCCTGGCTCGCTCCTTGTTCGTGTTTCATCAAAAGACGATGGGTCAATGCTTGATCGTGCACTCGGCACGCACGACTCGGCAACCGTCGGGCGCCGAACCGCCTTTTGTGCCAGCATTGGCGTTGACTACCAGGGTACAGTCTACCAACGGATTGTCTACCAAGATAATCGAACATACCACCTTATTGCCGAAGTTGATGGCGCCAGCGTGACAAGCGTTACGCCCGAAGTCGTCGCAGATTCGTTGTACACCACAACCCCCGGGGTCGCCTTGTTTTTGCCAGTCGCCGACTGCGCGGCAACAGTGCTATACGACCCAGTTAAGCGGGCAATCGCAACGGCACATTTAGGGCGGCACTCAACTTATGCTCGCTTAGCCGACCACCTGGTGCGTCACTTTGTAGCCAACGGCTCAAGCCCGGCTGACCTTATTGTATGGATGAGCCCGCATGCCCAAAAAGATAGTTACACGCTAGATTGGTTCGATAGGTCTGACAATCCAGATTGGCAGGGCTTTTATGAACAAAAGGCCGATGGCGTGCATATTGACTTAGCGGGCTTTAATCGGCGTTGCCTTGAGCAGCAGGGTGTTCAAGCTCGCAATATTTACGTTTCATCAGTGGACACCATGGCGCGCACCGACTACTTTTCGCACCGTGCAGGCGACCACGGCGGCCGGATTGCCGTTGTTGCTCAAATGCAATAGTTATTTCACCGACCGATAGTAGCTTGCGCCGTTGGCGTAATAATTGTCACCGAGGGGGTTTGTGGTGCAGGCGCCATCAGAAAACTTTGTTTGGCTGCTATTTTCAAACCGGTACACCAGTAAGTACCATTGCCCCGGCGTGCTCCCGCAGTAATAACCAGAAAAGTAGGCATAGCCGTAGCTCCCCACGTTTAGGGGGTCGCCATTGACGGTTTTTAGCGGGTCAACTGGCACCGTGTCAATAATGCCGGTAAGGGCCGAGCTAAAGGTAGTCCAGCTTGAGTCGCCTGATGTGTACCAGTTGCTATTGATAACGGAGCTGGTGCCCGAAGGGATTGGGTAGGCGCCATTGTCACTATAGTACTGCTCAAGCGCTTTCACGAGGTTTGAGATATCTTCTTGTCGCACTGCATCGCGCGCTCTTGCCTGTGCACCGGTATAAGCTACAAACGTTGACACGGCGAGTATAGCAATGATCGCAACAACGGTCATGAGCTCAATAAGCGTAAATGCGCTTGTGCTTTTTTTCATACTGTTAGTATACGTGAACCCGGGTGTAAAATCTATCGCCTTTGCTATACTATAAGGTGATGGGAAAAAATCTCTACGTTACAACCGCTATTCCATACGCAAGTGGCGCGCCCCATATTGGCCATGCCATTGATTATATATTGGCTGATATTTGGAGTCGCTATTGGAGGCAGCAGGGCCGCGAAGTGCGGTTCCAAGTGGGCACGGACGAGCATGGTAATAAGGTTGCAGCCAAGGCGGCAGCCGAAAACGTGACGCCTCAGGTGTATGCCGATAAAATGGCAGGGCTCTATGCCGAATTTATAAAGAAACTAAACGTGGAGTACACCGATTTTATTCGCACGACCGATCCGCACCATATGGGGGCGGTGCAGTATATTTGGCAGCAGCTTTTGCCGCATATTTACAAAAGTACCTACGAAGGCTGGTACTGTATGGGGCACGAGGCATTCTTTACAGATAAAGAGGTCGAGGAAACCCATGGTGTCTGCCCTGACCACCAAACGCCGTATCAGCATGTGTCCGAAGAAAACTATTTTTTGCGCTGCAGTGATTTTACCGATCAAGTGCGCGAAGCAATTGAGTCAAAAAAGATGCAAATTATCCCTGAATTTCGTGCCAAAGAGTTTTTGGATTTGATGAAAGATGGGCTAAAAGACGTTTCGATTAGCCGCCCGCGTAAATCGTTAACTTGGGGCGTTCCGGTGCCGGGCGACCCCGAGCAGGTCATGTACGTGTGGCTCGACGCCCTGGCCAATTACATTACGGTGCTAGGGTACCCAGATAAGCCCGGCTGGCAAGACTACTGGCCTGCTAATGTCGAAGTAATCGGCAAAGACATTTTACGCTTTCACGCGGGGATTTGGCCGCCCATGCTACTTGGTCTCGGCCTGCCGCTGCCAAAGGTGCTGCTAGTACACGGTCACGTGAATAGTGGGGGTGTAAAAATGAGTAAAACGGTTGGCAATGTGGTTGACCCAAACCAGCTTATTGATGAGTATGGGGTTGATGCGTTTCGGTATTATTTTGCACGCCACATTCCCACCCAAGACGATGGCGATTTCACCTGGGAAAAATTCGAATCAGCCTACAATGGCGAGCTTGGCAACGACCTCGGCAACTTGGTTCAGCGTGTGGCAAGCATGGTTACTCGCTACCAAGCGGGGGTCATTGGCGCAGAGGCAGTTACTGGCGAACACGATATGAGCGCCTACCGGGCATTTATGGAACAATACGCGTTCGACCGCGCGCTTGATGAAATCTGGGAAAACGTGCGGGCCCTTAACCAGTACCTCGAAAATGTGAAACCGTGGGAAATTGCGAAGGCGATTGAAAAGAACGCCGAAGAAAAGGACCACCTCGAGGAAGTGTTGGCACATACGACCGGCTCGTTGTTGCAAATAGCTACCGAACTCCAGCCGTTCATGCCAGCGACAGCCGCCGAAATTAGCCGCTTGTTTGCAAGCGGTGTGGTGCCAGGTGATGCCGCACCGCTGTTTCCACGCCGCTACATTCACACGCCCGATCCGCGTGCACCAAAAGTGCCACAGGGGGCGTAGCGCAGGTACGGTATGCTTGTTGATACGCATTGCCACATCCATGACAGCCGCGAGTACGGTGAGCACCAACAGGCCGCCTACGAAGCTTCGGTGAACGCAAATGTTGCGATGATATGTGTGGGAACCGATACCCATAGCAGTGGTGAGGCGGTGCAGTTTAGCAAAACACACGCCCTTGCCTGGCCGG
>JAJXWT010000003.1 GCA_021781475.1 bacterium | reverse complement strand
ATGATATACGGCTTTTACACCATGCCGCGCGTATTAGCAAAAGCCGGTTCGCAGACTACCCGCGCGTTTGCACGAGCAATCGTGCCAGCCGTTGTGCACCACAAAAAAGTTGGCAAAAAGCGCGAACGACGCATCACCTACGTGGTTATTATTTGCCTTAAAGTGGCGGCGGCGGTGTTGCCACTGATTGCCTTTGCCGTAACGCCAGAGTTTCCAGCGCTTTCAAAGCCCATTGTAGGTACTGTCACGCTGTTTTTTTCCAGCTGGGCAATCATCGATTTTATCATTCAGCACACAATCATAAAGCTGACGCATACCGATACGAACCTAGCCTGGTAAGCGCGGCCTACGCCTTGGTTTCACCAACCACAATAGAGAGATCTCGCTTGTCGGTTGGCTTGTCGCTCTCGCCGAATGTATACACCAACAAGTGGCCTAAGGGCATTTCTACGTCGGCAATTCCTTCATCGGTAATGTTATCGAGATATTTCATAAGTGCACGGATTGAGTTGCCATGCGCCACAATAAGTATCTTTTGCCCACGTTGTAATTTTGGCAATATTTCATGCTCAAAATATGGAACCACGCGTTCATACACTTGCGCCAAGTTTTCACCCTCGGGGATAGGGTAATCCCAACCGCGGCGTATGCCTGTAAATACATCAGCCGGCACCTCTTTTTGCACTTCCCACTTGTCTTTGCCGGTGTATACACCGTAATCGCGTTCTTTTAGCTCGGGCGCATGTAGCACGTTTGGGTCGTGTGCCCGCAAGGGGTTTTCTGCACCTTCCATCATGGCGTCAAGCGTTTCGTAGGTGCGGCGCAAATCGCTCGTGTAAATCGCGTCAAACACAACGCCCTTTAAAAATGACTCGCCCACCATGCGTGCATCGGCCTTGCCTTTTTCAGTTAGGCTTACATCTGTCCAACCGGTCCACTTACCCAGTGTGTTCCATTCACTTTCACCGTGGCGTGCAATATATAAAATTCCGTTGCTCATTCACCCATAGTACCATTTTGGCTGTTATAATGGATAGAGCTTTGAATAACTAAACCAAGGAGGGACCACCAATGACAGATTTTTCGATTGCAAGCATTAAGGGGCGACAAATTTTAGACAGCCGCGGTAACCCAACCGTTGAAGCCGACGTGACGCTACAAGATGGCACTATGGGCCGCGCAGCCGTACCAAGCGGGGCAAGCACCGGTAGTGGCGAGGCGCTTGAGCTACGTGACGGCGGCGACGCGTGGGGCGGCAAGGGCGTACACCAAGCAGTTGCCAATATTAACGACGTATTAGCGCCCGCCCTTATTGGGAAAGACGCCAGCGACCAAGCCGCACTCGACAAGACAATGATCGAACTCGACGGTACCGACAACAAATCAAACCTTGGCGCCAACGCTATTTTGGCAATTAGCCTTGCCGCCGCACATGCCGCTGCAAAGGCTAAAAAGCTGCCGCTTTGGCACTATGTCGCCGACATGACAGCTACAAAAGCGCAGACACTGCCACTCCCTATGATGAATGTGATGAATGGTGGCGCACACGCCGCATTCGCGACGGATATTCAGGAATTTATGATTATATGCAAAGGCGCGGACAGCATTGAAAAAGCGCTCCAAATGGGTACCGAAGTTTTTCATTCGCTTTCAAAGGTTTTGAAAGCAAAAAACTACCCAACCACCGTTGGTGACGAAGGCGGCTTTGCGCCACGCGTTAAGAACGGCAACCGTGAACCGCTTGAACTACTAAGCGAAGCTGTCAAAAACGCCGGCTACAAACTCGGCACCGACATTGTATTTGCCCTCGACGCGGCAGCAAGTGAATTTTACCAAGACGGCGCCTACTACCTAAAGTGCGAGGACCGCGTACTAAGTTCTGAAGAAATGGTTGACTGGATTGAAGAACTTGTGCAAGAGTTCCCCATTGTTTCAGTCGAAGACGGCCTTGCCGAAGATGACTGGAATGGCTGGAAGCTACTCGTTGAGCGTATCGGCAACCGCATCCAGCTTGTTGGCGACGACCTACTGGTGACTAACACCAAGCTTTTGCAGCGTGCTATCGACGAAAAAGCAGTGAACGCAATTTTGATTAAACCAAACCAAATTGGGAGCCTTACGGAAACAATTGACGCCGTTAAAATGGCGCAGGCCGCTGGATTTAATACTGTCATGAGCCACCGTAGCGGCGAAACCGAAGATTCGACCATTGCGCACCTTGCAGTTGGCCTAAACTGCGGGCAGATTAAGACAGGCAGCTTAAGCCGCACCGACCGGGTCGCAAAATACAATGAGCTTTTACGCATCAGTGAAGCAGCGCCACAACTTGTTATCGCTGCACCGTTTAACCGTTAAATCCTGTGTTTGCAAAGAGTAACCGATAGTATATAATAATGCTATCGGTTATTTCGTATGATCAAAAATAAATATAAGATCGCCCTGTGTGTCATTGGGATTATCGCAATTATTGCGGTAATGAAGTTGTGGTACCGCACGCCGGAGCGGCCAGCGCTTATACCAACAACTGCTATATCCCATTCCCAACAGACTGGCGGCGTGCCCGAACGAGCAAGCGCGCCGACACCCGCCACCACAAGCTCTGCCACAACGCAGCCGGGTACTCCGGTAGCCGCCCGAACCGCAGCGGCGATTATGACACCGCAGCAATTCGCCGCTCGGACTACCCCCGAAAATGCCCCATCAGCGACCCCACACTCACCCGCGGCCGCACCAGTCGTTGAACATAAATATGTCGCCCTTGGGGCAACCCCAAACGATACGTACTACCCCAACTTGTGGCAGTTGCAAAAGGTAAACGCACCGGCCGCCTGGTCAATTACAACTGGCGCACCGGTGATTGTTGCAGATATCGACACGGGCTTTGCGCTGCAGCACGAAGACTTGCAAAGTAGTTGGTACACCAACCCAGGCGAAACCGGTATGACACAGCCTGGCGACCGGTGCTGGACAGGCACACCCGAAAACAAAGCCACAAATAACTGCGATGACGATGGCAATGGGTACGTCGATGACTGGCGTGGGTGGAACTTTTACGGGCGTTACACGCCAACCGCAAACCCATGCGGGCCAAACGGCCTGGGCACCTATGTCCAGAACAATAACCCACAGGCCGGGCAGTCCGGCGACGACATCGCCTACCAAGAACAACAAACCTGCACCGGGACTAACCCCGGCAACCCCTACGCGGCAATATCGCACGGCACCAGTACCGCCGGCCTTGTTGGTGCAACGACTAATAATGGCATTGGTATCGCCGCGGTCAACTGGAATACAAAAATTATGCCGCTCGAGGCCCTTGGTGACGATGGAACCGGCTGGACAAGCGAGATTGCGCAAGCAATTCACTATGCCGTTGATAATGGCGCCCAAGTAATCAATATGAGCTTAGGTGGCGCTTCTAACGACCCTACCTTGCAGTCAGCAATTAGCTACGCCTACCAACACAATGTAGTCGTGGTAGCCGCCGCCGGCAACTGTGGCACCGGCACAGAAGCGGGCTGTGACCCCGCGCAACCCGGGCAAATGCTGTACCCCGCCCTATACCCACACGTGATTGCAGTGGGGGCGACCGACCAAAATGATACTCGGGCAAGTTTTTCAAGCTATGGTCGCGGCCTTGATATTATGGCACCTGGTGACGGCACAATGATTTCGCCACTCGTTGACACAACAACGACACCGTTCAACTACACCAACGCGTACTCGGGCTCGCTGGCTGGCACGTCATTCGCCTCACCCATGGTGGCAAGCGTCGCCTCGCTTATCCGGTCCATTCGGCCCACGAGTACCATCGATGATGTCAACGCCCTTATTATGGCCACCGCCCGAAAGCCCGCTACCATGCAGGGGGCGAACTACACCACACAGTACGGCCACGGGATTGTTGACGCCGCACAAGCCGCAACAGTCGCCGAGTCGTTGCAATCTCAGTCATCTGCGCCCATGCTCGACCAAACTGGCAACTACCAGTCTGAACACATGTTTACTAGTGCCGATACGCTTTCTTCGGGCTGCACTATCATTGCGAGCACCTACTGCACTGTCCACTGGACAGAATCCTCGACCGGCTTTGAACGCTACCTTCCGTACCAAAAGGCGAGTGCAACCGGCTCTACAGGGTGGCACTGGCCCGGCAGTACGCTCGGGTATGGCGAGTGGTGGGGAACCGCGCAATCAGGTGACAACCAAAGCGCCAGTTACCTGTTATTTAGTAAGTAGCGGCTGCAAAGCATACGCACACTATGCTACAATGTAGCTACATTTAGGGATATATGTTAGCAATCGATTATAAACGCACCGTTCCCAAAAAACGCATTGCTCTTGGCACCGTTGCTGTGGCAATTTTAGTGGGCGGCCTGTACACGCTAAGCCTTGTTGCGGCCCCAGCGATTGCGCCCTTGCTTGTGACAAAACCCATTAACATACAGTCCTTGCCCCCGCCAAAGGTAAGTGATAACCGGCTGATTATTCCCAAGCTTGGTATTGATATCGCGTATGCCACCGGCGCAGCCGCACTTGACCGTGGGGCCGAGTGGCGATCGCCTAGCAGCGGCAACCCAGCTGATGGCGGTAACTTTGTGATTGCGGCACACCGATTTAGCATTCAGCCAACCCCAATGGGGACAATCATAAAATCACCGTTTTATCATATTGATGAAATGAAAGATGGCGATAAAATTCTTGTTGACTACCTTGGCAAGCGCTACGCCTACCAAATTAATAAAGAATTTGCCGCACAGCCCACGCAAGTCTCTATCGAAGCCCGCACTAAAAGCCCAACCCTCACCCTTTACAGCTGTGGCCTTGGTGGCGTTACGAGCGACCGGTTTGTGTTACAGGCCGAGCGCCTTGGCCAGGTTGCCGTCACCACAACACAATAGCCCCACAGTTTCCTGCGGGGCTATGCGGATCAAAATAATGAACGCTATTTTGCAAACTCAATCGCACGTGTTTCGCGAATGACGTTCACCTTTATTGTACCCGGGTACTGCATAGTGCTTTCAATCTTGTTGGCAATATCGCGGGCGACCTTAATGGCGCTCAGGTCATCAACAGATTCTGGCCGAACAATCACACGGATTTCCCGGCCGGCACTAATTGCGTAGGCCTTATCAATCCCCTTAAAGCTCGTTGCAATATTTTCGAGATCGCGCATGCGTTCAGCAAAGTTTTCGGAGCTAATGTTGCGCGCGCCGGGGCGAGCCGCACTTGCGGCATCACACACGCGCACAATCAATGCCTCGGGGGTAGTTGCCTCTATATCGTCATGGTGTGCCTCAATTGCGTGCACAATTCGCTCATCCATACCATATTTACGTGCAAGTTCGGCGCCAATATGGTGGTGCTTGCCTTCCACCTTGTGGGTAACGGCCTTGCCGATATCGTGCAACAGGGTGGCGATTTTTGTAATACGCACGTCCGCACCAATCTCGTCGGCAATCATACCGGCAATGTGTGCCATTTCGGTGCTATGCATCAGTACGTTCTGCCCATAGCTAGTACGGTATTTGAGCTCGCCCAGCAACTCAATCATTTCGTGCGGGATACCAGTTACGCCAACTTCACGCGCCGCGTCCTCGCCGGCACGAATAACCTCTTTTTCAATCTGCTTTTCCGCTTTTGCAACAACCTCTTCAATCCGCCCTGGGTGGATACGGCCGTCTTTCATGAGGGCTTCGAGCGCCAAACGAGCGACCTGGCGGCGGATTGGGTCAAAGCTACTGAGCACAATCATGCCTGGTGTGTCGTCGACTAAAATATCGACACCGGTGGCGCGCTGCAGGGCCTGGATATTGCGGCCCTCTTTGCCAATAATCCGCCCCTTCATTTCATCGTCGGTCAATTTTAGGGCGGTCACGGTGCGCTCGGCAGTCACTTCGCTACTCATACGCTCCATCGCCGTAACCAAAATGGTTTGCGCGGCTTCCTCGGCGTCATGCATCGCGTCACGCTGCAATTTACCAACAAGCCCAACTAGGTCCTCTTTAATATCCCGCTCAGTCATTTGCATGAGCTTGTCAGTCGCCTCGGTCTTATTTAGCTTAGCGATTTTTTCAAGTTTTTCCTGCTGCTTGCTACGCAGGTCCCTAATGTCGTCTTTAAGGGATTCGACTTCTACCTCCTGCGCACGCAGTTTTTCAGTACGGCGGTCCAGCTCATCAAGCTTACGATCGAGGTTCGATTCGCGCTCCGCTAAACGATCCTCTGTCCGCTTTACTTCCTTTCGGCGCTCTGACTCAAGCTGCAAGGCTTCATCTTTTGCTTTTAGCAAAATTTCACTTGCCCTTTTATGTGCGTTCGCGACTTCTTTCTCGGCTTTAGTTTTGCCGTCAGCGATTTGCTTTTTTTCATAGGCGTAACGCCCACCTACCCCGAATAATAGTCCGGCTGCGGCGGCTAATAGTGCCTCTAACATTGTTGTTCCTTTCTCGACTGCCCCTATGCAGATTCCATAACAGGTCGATTGCAAACGGTTATTGTTCGCACACTGACAATCGGAATGCTCAAAAAATTATCATAAAGGTCTATTTCTAGACTACTTACATTGTAGCGGTATATGTAATAATCGTGCAACAAATTTTAGCGACATTATTTCCGCGGCGCGGTCACATGCGCTTCGCCCCCATAAAATGGCATCACTATCGAGTCGTTTTCGTGGTTTAAAAGCCGGCGGAGACACTGCTGCTGCCAGGTATCACCCGTTGCGCCAACAATCGGGACGCCAACTGATTCGGCAAGCGTGTTGAGCACCGAAAGCCCGATACGGAGCCCTGTGTAGCTCCCCGGCCCCTGGTACACCCCAATACCCGACAATGCGTCAAAGCCTTGCCCGTGTTCAGCCAGGCGGTCCCGTAAGTAGGCAAGCATGTCGCGGGCCAGTGTGCGCCCAGCCTCCCACTCATACGCCTGGGTCACCTCGCCGTCAATTAGCGTGGTATGTACGCGCATATCTGAACTATCAAATAACAGTATCATTGTATGAACACTCCGAGCGCCTTTTGCGACAGGGGACCGCTTGCCTCAACCTCGAGGTGGCGGGTTGTCTCGCTTGGCGAAGTGATAGTGATCTTTAACCGATCATCTGGCAATACACCCTTAACAATACCGCCCCATTCGATAATCGTCACTGTTCGCGCATCGTGCGCCGTTTGGTCGACCTCCATGCGGAGTACACCGGGGTCGCTTAGGCGGTAAAAGTCGTAGTGAGCAAGCTCTAAGCCATCACGCGCCCCATACACCCGGCTGATAGTAAAGGTTGGGCTCTGCACATCCTCATCGATACCGAGGCCACGCGCGATCCCCTTGGTGAGCGTCGTTTTCCCAGCGCCAATATCACCGACAAGCTCGATTACCTCGCCACCGCCAAGCACGGCACCAAGTGCCTCGCCAAACTCCAACATCTGCTGGACCGATGATATCTCCCGTTTCATGCGCTTTAGTATAGCGTAATCCCTGGCGATTGATAAGTGTATTTAGTATACTGATACATAAGCATTATGAGAATTTCTGATAACACCGTCTTAAAGCTACTTTCCCAAAGCGGTTTAGCGACCGATGAACAAATCGCATCCCTTAAGGAAGAGGGCGAACATTCAAACCGGCAGCTGCAAGAGCTGGTGATTGCGAATAAAATTATCGATGAGCCAACCCTGACAAAGTTATTCGCCGACTACGCGGATATTCCCTACATCGAGCTCGATCCTAAAGAAGTCCCGACCGAAATTATGCAGCGCATCCCCGAGCGGATTGCCCGGCAATATAACGCCGTTATATTCAACGTTGATGCCAATGACACCGTTCACCTGGCAATGGACGACCCCGATGATGTGCAGGCCCTTGATTTCATTAAAAAAGAAATCGGCGAAAACATAAAATTATATATCGCGCCACACGACAATATCCTTGCGGTACTCGAAAATTACCGCGGCGACGTCAACCAAGAGCTAAAAGAGGTTATTGACATTCAGCGCGAAGACGACGGCTCGGCACAGCAGGTTTCTGACGCCGATATTGCCGAAGATTCACCGGTGGCCCAAACGGTGAACCTACTGCTAGAATATGCCATTCGCTCAAACGCATCCGACATCCACATCGAGCCACGTGAGGATTTTGTGCAAATCCGCTACCGCATTGACGGCGTGCTCCACGAAGTAAACCGCGTGCCGCGCAGCGTGCTTGGTGCGCTCGTGAGCCGTATTAAAATTATGTCCAACCTGAAAATTGACGAACGCCGCGTACCGCAAGATGGTCGATTTAAAATTCGTGTTGCAGGCCGCCAGTATGCGCTGCGTGTCAGCACGCTACCAATCGCTGATGGCGAAAAAGTAGTGATGCGCGTTCTGGATGAATCAAACCAGGCCGTCACCCTACAAGATCTTGGCTACTGGGGCCACTCGCTCCACGTAATGCAGCAAGCCATGCTCGAACCAGACGGCATGATTTTGATTACCGGGCCAACCGGGAGCGGTAAATCAACAAGCTTGTTTTCGGTGCTGACCCTTTTAAATAAACCCGAAGTCAATATTTCGACAGTTGAAGACCCAGTCGAGTATAAAATTCCAGGCGTCAACCAAACGCAAACCAACTCAAAGGCCGGCATGACATTCGCCAACGGCCTACGAGCCCTGTTGCGCCAAGACCCAAACATCATTATGGTTGGTGAGATTCGCGACAGTGAAACCGCCGACCTAGCGGTGCAGGCCGCCCTAACTGGGCACCTCGTGCTTTCCACCTTGCACACCAATAATGCAGCAACCTGCCTACCACGCTTGCTGGATATGAACGTGGAGCCATTTTTAATCGCTAGTACCGTAAAAGCAGTCGTTGGCCAGCGCCTAGTGCGCCGCCTGTGCAAGGTCTGCCGTGAAAGCTTTGCGCCGACCGAAGCCGAAGCCGCCGAAGTAGCTAGCCTGTTTAACTTAAAACCAGATCAGTCGTTCACCTACATCCATAGCCTCAACGAAAGTGCGCTGAGTGACGGTATCGGCAACGACGTGCCACTTGGCACCACTGACCAGGCCGTTACCACGCTGTGGCGGGCCCACGAAGGTGGCTGCGATGAGTGCAGTCATACTGGCTACAAGGGGCGCATTGGTATCTACGAAGCGCTTGCTAATTCTATTGCAGTCCAAAAACTCATTATGGCCAGCGCCACGAGCAACCAAATCCAAGACCAAGCCATTGCCGAAAAAATGACGACTATGCAAACCGACGGCACCATTAAGGCGCTGAGGGGTGTGACAACAATTGCAGAGGTACTAAGGGTAACGAAAGAATAAAATGGCACTTTTTTATTACATAGCAGTTGATCAAAATAACAACTCAAAAACAGGGACACTCGAAGCCGTAGACCGGGCGGGCGCGCTCGCATCGTTGGGCCGCCAAAACCTTAAACCAATCAGCATTCGCGAAGGCGACGGCAAGAAAAGTATCTTTAGCACCAGTGATTTTTTTGGGAAAGATAAAGTAAAATCCGACCAGTTGGTGTTGTTTACCCGCCAGCTTTCCGCCATGGTAAGCGCCGGCGTGCCTATTCTGCGTGCGTTATCGTCACTCCACGACCATGCCGAAAGCGGCAATCTGCGGCACGTAATTGAAGGCGTGATAAAAGATGTCGAAGCGGGCGCAACGCTTGCCGATGCCTTGGTAAAGTATCCCAACGCATTTTCTGATGTGTACGTCAATATGGTGCGCGCCGGCGAAGCAGCAGGTATCTTAGACGATATTTTAAAGCGGCTTGCACTGCAGCAAGAAAAAAGTGCCAGCATTCGCAAAAAAGTTAAGAGCGCAATGAGCTACCCAGTTGTCCTTATGACCATCACGACCATTGCCTTTTTTGGGCTGATGATTTTCATTATTCCGCAAATTGGTAAGATCGTAAAAGATCTGGGTGGCCCAGACGCGCAACTACCGGCACTTACACAGGTAATGCTTGGCATTAGCGCGTTTTTAACTGCCAATATATTATGGATTATCCCAGCAATTATCGGTAGTATCGTGCTACTACTGCGTTACGTTAAAACGCCAAAAGGCAAAAAGCACTTCCACACTTTTGTATTAAAAGTTCCGGCAATTAACACTATCATCGTCAAAGTGGCAGTGGCCCGGTTTGCTCGCACCTTCTCTGCCCTTATGGGGGCAGGGGTTTCTGTGCTCGAAGCGCTCACCGTTACAGCGCACGCCGTTGGCAACGTCGTGTATGAGCAAGCCCTGCTCGATGCCGCCGAAGAAGTAAAAAACGGTAAAAACCTATCAGTCGTGATTGAAAAAAACACCTTGTTCCCGCCAATTGTGTCGCAGATGCTTGCCGTTGGCGAAGAAACCGGCCAAACCGACGTGGTCCTGGTGAAGGTTGCCGACTTTTATGACGAAGAAGTCGATGCGGCCATTGAAGGCGTGAGCGCCATTATCGAACCAGTCATGATTGTCATAATGGGTGGCCTGGTTGGGCTCATTGCCGCGAGCGTTATGATCCCAATCGCAAACCTGTCGCAAAACATTAAGAACTAACGCTATACATGGCGCTTATGGTATACTGAAAACAGATTAAAGGTATGGGCATTCGTTAGTGGGACAATTATTTTATAAAAGCAAACCGGTTATTGGCCTAGACGTGAGCTTAACGGGTATCAAGGTTATGTCCATTGATGCCGCGCAGCTGCACGTGCTTGGGTATGGGTCAGTCGATCTCGATCCGGCAGCTATCCAAAAGTCGCTCGACAACCCCGACGATACATACCTAAGCGATAATATCGCATCGCTCCTAAAAGACCACATAATCGGCAACTTGGGCAGCAATTACGCGGTTATTGGCGTGCCCACTGGGCGAACATTTTCGCGCACCTTTACCCTACCAGCAAAAGAATCGGCCCACGTTAAAAGCGCCCTCGAAATAGAGGTTGAGCAGTACATTCCTATCCCCATGAGCTCGCTGTACGTTGACTATCAAATTATTGAACACACTAAAGACACACTGACAATCGCCATGACTGCCGTGCCAAAAGTTCTTGTCGATGCGTGCACAAAGGCTGCAGAAAACGCAAACCTCGTGCCTGTTATGGTTGTCCCGAGTATTGACGCAGTGGCACGGGTCCTTGAATTAACCGAACAAGGCAACCTTTCCACGCTTATTATCGATGTTGGGCCAGCAACGACCGACATTGCGGTGCTCGAAGGTGGGGCAATACGCGTTACCGGGAGCGTTGGCATTGGCGGCAACACCTTTACGCTTGATATTGCCAACAAGCTTGATATCACACTCGAATCTGCCCATCAGTTTAAAGTCATTAACGGCCTCACCCTTAGCCCGCGCCAAGCCAAAATTACGCACGCGCTCAAACCGTCACTCGAACGAATTATTTCTGAGTCAAAAAAGGTCATCCGCTACTACAACGAGCGCTTAAACCAGGAGCGTAAAATTGAGCAAGTCCTTATTGTCGGTGGCGGCAGCAACGTCCCTGGGCTTGGTGACTACTTTACGAACGCCCTCGTTATGCCAGCACGCGTCGCAAGCCCCTGGCAGCAGCTTAATTTTGGTAAGCTCAAAGAACCAAGCAAGCAGTTCCGCCCACGCTATATATCAGTCGCCGGCCTCGCAAGTGTCGCGCGCGAAGAGGTGCTCTCATGATTAACCTTTTACCACCCGAAGCAAAGCGACATTTTGCGGCTGGTCGGCTCAATTCAATGCTTATACGCTACATTTGGATCACGCTGTTATTGTGCGGCCTAATTGGTATTTTGTCGGCATTTACCTCTGTAACGCTAGACGTGATTAAGCAATCTGCCCAGACACGTATCAACGAAAACCTTGCAAGTGTCAGCAACCTTTCCGGCATACAACAGCGAGCAGATGCGTTTCGCACCAACCTTGCGGTCTCAAAAGCCATTCTTGACCAGCAAACACATTACACCGATACACTCCTAAAAATCACGAGCCTTATGACCCCCGGCACCACGCTGAACAATATTACCCTCGACGAATCTACCTACGGCACGCCTATGTCACTACAAGTGAATGCAAAAACCGAACAAGACGCAATTGCCCTTAAGCAAAGCTTCCAAAGCTCCCCCTTGTTTAGTGACGTTCACTTCCTTTCGCTGACGCTCAGTAATAGCACAAACCAGCAAGCTGGTTCAGCGTATCCCGTCAATGCACAGCTTGTTGTAACCATTAAAAAAGGAGCGTAATCGGAATGCGTGCTAAAATATCAGCCCCCGTCGTGAGCGCAATCCTTATTGCCTGCCTTTTGCTTATTATTGCAGGCGCAACAGCCGGATTTTTGTATGTACACGGCCTGCTGGTTCAAAAGGCCGACGAAACTGCACGGGTCACGACAGAAAGCGCGAATAGCAATGAAAAAATTAATGCCCTAAAGCAAGAACAAGCCGAGTTAAAGGCCAACGCAGGTGTTGAGAAAAAAGTGCAAGACATGCTTGCTTCGAACCTGCAATACACCTATCAGGACCAGGTCGTGACTGCGCTTAAGGCAATCGCAAGCTCTGCAAACGTATCTATCACAAATATCGACTTTACAAGCGCGGTAGCGGCAACCGGCACCTCAACGCCGCCCCCAACGAGTGCAGCTGGCGGAGCTGCGGCTCCGATTACAATACCTGGTGGTGTGACAATGAAACAGGTGAGTATTACGCTCGCATCCCCATTACCGTACGATAATCTGATTCTGTTCTTGCACTACATTGAACAAAACACGATGTCCATGCAAGTATCAAAAGTGAGTATTACGGGCACTGGCGTATCCAAAGATGGCAAAACACTTGTAAGCTGTGATTCGCTGACCCTGGGAGTATACATGAAATGAGCAACGCAATGGGTTCACCAACAACAAAAATTAAGCGATTCTTTTGGCGCTATCACTTGCTAATGTTCATAACTATCGCTGCGACTGGCACCGGCCTAGCGATTTACTCACTGCTTGGTATCGCCAACCAATCGAGCGGTACCGTCGGGAGCAGCCAAACCGGGCAGGCAGCGGTCTTTGACCAAGCCACTATTAAACGCGTGCAACAGCTCAGTAACACACCGAACTATACAGTTCCTCTACCGACAAATCAGCGTAATAACCCATTCACGGAGTAATGAGTCATGATACTCCTTGGCTCAAGTCTCCAACGTGCATCAGCCGTCAGCATCCAAACTGGCGGTGTGATCGGAACGACCAGCCGGCCAATTATTGACCCTGCCAAGTTAACAATTATCGCCTACGAAATCACCGGGGCAATCACCGGCCAGCAACCAAGTTATATACTTACCCAGGACATTCGCGAACTCAGCGATATGGGCCTTATTGTCGATTCAGCGGATGAGCTTGTTGCGCCTGGCGATGTGGTTGCCCTCGATACTATCCTGAGCCTGCGGTTTACCCTTGTTGGCATGCGCGTGCAAGACGAACGCGGTAAAAAGCTTGGTAAGGTCGGGGACTTTACGATCGACGTCGCCAGTTATTACATTCAACAGCTCGTCGTAAAACGCCCGCTAATGAGTAGCCTCACCGACACAGAGCTTATCATACACCGCACCCAAATTATTGAGATTAACAACGAGGCAATCGTCGTCCACTCAGAGGCAAAAGCGCCAGAGCCAGAACGAGCAGAAGTCACAGGGAGCTACATCAACCCGTTCCGTAAACCAACAGAAGCTGCATCGGAATCTAATGCGCTGCCAAATTAGCTAATTGTCACCCATAAGCGCAGCTTTAATATCGTCATAGCTAAATCCCTGACGGGCGAGATACGCCATAAGCTTTTGCTCATCTGGGTAACGGCTCCGTTTTTTAGCGATAATTTTTTTGAGCTCATCACTATCGGTGCGATCGGACTCAGCAAGTACGGGCCCCGCTACGTCTGCCGCAACACCCTTCGCCCGGAGTTCAGCTGCCAATCTGCGCAGGGAAGCACCCTTAGCGCGATGGTGGTTTTCGACCCAAAAGCGTGCGAATTTTTCATCATCAATATAGCCCTTTTCGAGCAGCCGGTCATACACACGGCTGGTAAGGGCAGGGGAGTAGCCTTCCCTTTTTTCGCCTTCCCTATTCATACGTGGCCGGGTTTTCCGAAATAAATAGTCCCGTACCTCTTTGCCACTGTGTGGGCGAAGCATTGTATATTCCAGGGCGCGCGCGTACAGCTTGCCAAACTGGCTTTCAGTTTCCAACTCGGTAAGCTGTTGCTCGCTATAATCTTTCCCTACCCGTATGCCAAGTTCAGCCACTTGGTAAATATCAAGGCTAAACCGATACTTGCCATCGACACTCACGTTGACGCGATTGGCGTTCCTAGCTTGTGCAGTGATACTCGTGATTTTCATGTACGCACCCTCGCGCATGGGGAGCCCGAGCTCGCTACACTGCTTCCGCTTGCTTGACAATCTCTTTGACTTTCGCGTCTATTTCATCAAGTACATTTGAGTTTGCAGCCAGATACTTTTTTGCGGCTTCGCGGCCTTGACCGATTTTTTCACCGTTATAGGCGAACCAGGCACCCGACTTTTCTACCACGTTGTACAGCACGCCCAGGTCAAGCACGTCGCCCGTCTTGCTAATGCCTTGGTTATACATAATGTCAAACTCGGCAGTCCTAAACGGCGGCGCAATTTTGTTCTTTACAATCTTAACCTTAGTACGGTTGCCAGTAATCTCTTCGCCTTCTTTGATTTGGCCAGTGCGGCGAATGTCGGCGCGGACACTCGCATAAAACTTTAGTGCGTTCCCGCCCGTCGTTGTTTCCGGGTTACCAAACATAACACCAATCTTCATACGTATTTGGTTAATAAAGAACACCGTCGTTTTGCTCTTATCAATAATGCCGGTTAGCTTGCGAAGGGCCTGGCTCATCAAACGAGCTTGGAGACCCATGTGCGCGTCACCCATGTCACCATCAATTTCTGCCTGTGGCACCAATGCGGCAACGCTGTCAATAACAACGATGTCAACCGCGTTGCTCCGAACGAGCGTTTCCACGATTTCAAGCGCCTGTTCGCCATTATCGGGCTGGCTGACAAGTAAGTTTTCGGTATCGACGCCCAAACGTTTGGCGTATGCCGGGTCAAGGGCGTGTTCGGCATCAATAAATGCTGCGGTCCCGCCGCGCTTTTGGACTTCGGCAATCGCATGCAAAGTCAGGGTTGTTTTACCGCTGCTTTCCGGGCCGTAAATCTCAATGATGCGGCCTTTTGGGTACCCGCCACCAAGCGCGATATCTAAGCTCAACGAGCCGCTTGATATCATCTCAACATTTGCGTGGTGCGCGTCACCCAACTTCATGATGCTGCCATCCCCAAATTCTTTGGTGATTTGTTGCATTGCAAGGCCAAGTGCTCGCAGCTTATCTTCGCTGGCAACCGGTTTTTCGGCCAATGTCTTATCCTCGGACTTTTTTGCCATATACTCTCCCTCTATTACTAATGCTTTTATTATAACGTAAACCCCTGCATAGCACTATGAAATCTGGTACAATAAGCGTATATGACACAACGAGTAAAAGGGTTCACGGTTATTGAGTTGTTGGTAGCAATTGCCGTCATTGTCGCCGCTGGCACACTTTTTTTTGTAGAACGCAACCAAATTAACCAAGCCGAGCGAGACACCGCGCGCAAAGTTTCAATTAATGCAATGTACTATGCGCTCGAGGAAGTCTACTACCCCGAGCACCATTCCTACCCAGCAACTGTCGACAGCAAAGTGCTCCGTTCGGTTGACCCTAAACTGTTTATGGACCCCAAAGGCGTCAAGATTGGCACGGCCGGCTCGGACTTTCAATATGAACCAACTGGCTGCACGACCGATGGAGCATGCTCAAGCTACACGCTCAAGAGCACTATGGAACGCGAAGCCGAGTACGTCAAGAAAAGCCGCAACTAGCAGCTAGTTAGCCTATCATTCCGCTCAGGTCAACATCGCCGCCAAACCCACGGCCGCTTTTATAGGCAGTCACGGCATCTTTTATTTTTGATGCCTGATCTTTTGGATCCCGTACATAGTTGAATATATACGGGACTTCTTCGTCTTTGGTGCCGATTTGCACGGTGCCATACCCAAGGACTGTCTGTAGGATACCAATTTGGCTGTAGCTGACATCAACGACATCGCTAAGGCTCACGGATTTAACATTACTTGCAAACAAGGTCGCCTGGGTTTTTTCAATGATATTTTGGTTTGTTAAAAAAAACGTATTATTACTGTAAATCCAAAACAGCATGTAGCCGCCGCCTATTAAAAGTAATGCCAGGCATATCCCCGCCAGCAACAGCAAATCAGACATTGGCTGAACTGTTACATATCGTGCGGTAATATCGGGCAATAAAATAATAAAGGTGAATACAAGGCACACTAAGAATATAATGCCCGCCACTGGGCCAAAAAGACCTATCGGGTGCCGCCGGACACAAAGCACCACATACTCATGCTCGCCTAAGTCCAGCTTGGGGTAGGTTTCTACCGAAATAGCATGTTTTTTATGGAGCTCGGGGGAAATTTCTTCCATGATTGGCTCTAGCGCGCGCGCCATATGGACAACCGTTGGGCGCGGTGCATCAACCGGCGCGGCGGGTGCGCTATCGGCGCCGTTCGGGTTTGAATACAATGGTTGACCCTCCGCGTCGTACGCGACTGGTCGTGGTGACACTGGGGGGACATCCTGATCCATGCCATCAGTATACCGCAAAACAGGGGTAATTATATATTAATTTTCACTTAAATGGCGCTTTGCCTTCGCAGTCACCTTGCGGCCGCGAGGCGTTTTTTCAATAAAACCAATTTGGAGCAAATATGGCTCGTAAAAATCTTCGATAGTTGATACTTCGTCACCGGTTAAGGCGGCAATCGTCGTCACACCAACTGGGTTATCGCCGTAGTTATCAATCATTGCCCGCAGCATGTTGCGGTCTGCCGGATCAAGCCCTAGCTCGTCAATTTCGAGTAGGCCCAAAGCAGCCTGTGTGTGCCGGACATCAATAATGCCGTCGCCGTTGACATCGGCGTAATCACGGACTCGCTTTAACAGGCGGTTCGCAATACGCGGCGTCAGGCGGGCTCGTGTGCTCAGCATTTCTGCGCTCTGCTGGTCAATGCCAGTTTGCAAAATATTAGCACTGCGCCGTATAATTTG
Source organism: bacterium (assembly GCA_021781475.1). GTDB lineage: Bacteria > Patescibacteriota > Saccharimonadia > Saccharimonadales > Saccharimonadaceae > Saccharimonas. The sequence continues at coordinate 48,237 of JAJXWT010000003.1, read as the reverse complement.
TGAAATTTCAGCGGGTGTGTAAAACTCTAACCGATAAATGTGGCCGAAACGGTCCCTTAGCGGCGCTGCCAAGCTGCCAGTGCGAGTGGTGGCACCAATCACAGTAAACTTAGGCAGGTCTAACCGCACACTGCGCGCGGCCGGGCCCTTACCAATCACAATATCAAGCTTGTAATCTTCCATGGCACTATATAGCACCTCTTCGACCGCGCGGTTAAGGCGATGAATTTCGTCAATAAATAAAATGTCACCATCTTGTAGGTTCGTCAAAATACTCGCTAAATCACCGGCACGCTCAACGGCCGGGCCGCTCGTCACCCGAATTGCTTTGCCCATCTCGTTGGCAATCACCGTTGCCATAGTAGTTTTACCAACCCCTGGTGGACCATACAAAAGCACGTGATCAATCGGCTCGCCGCGTTTTTTCGCCGCTTCAATCGCCAGCCCCAAGTTCCGCTTTAATCGCTCCTGCCCCACGTACTCGGCAAACGTCTGAGGGCGCAGCGTTAACTCAATCAACTGCTCTTCGGGGTCGCCATCGTCAACCTTGGTGTCAATAATTCGTTCAATCGCCATATTACCGCTTTAGTGCCTCCATGACGCGGCGTGATGTACTCAGGCTCGAGTCAATGCCTTCAAGTGCCTTAGACGCATCGGCCAGCGTGTAGCCAAGGGCCATTAATGCCTCAAGCGCCTCGTCATTGGTAGCGAGCTCAGTTTGTACTGGTGCACCCTGTGCGTAGTACACTGGCAACCCAACTTTGTCATTCAAATCCACAACCACGCGTTCGGCAGTCTTTTTGCCCACACCGCTAGCTTTACTTATGTAGGCACTGTCACTGTTCGCAATCGCATTGCGCACGTGTTCTGCTTGGCCTAAGCTTAAAATCGCAAGGGCGGCTTTAGGCCCCACACCCTGCACGCTAATTAATAGCTCAAACATTTTTTTTGCTGCAAGCGTACTAAAGCCAAATAGTTCTTCGCTTTGTTCGCGTATGTGGTGGTACGTGTAAAACTTAACATCACTATCAATCAGCACGGCATCATAGTCGGTGATCGGTACGTTCACTTCGTAGCCAATACCATGCACGTCGACAATCACTGCCGTGCCAAACTTTTCCGCTACTCGCCCTACTACGTGTGCAATCATACCTTTAGTATCTCACACTACGGTGTAGTTTGTGAACCGGTACTACTGGTAGAACACTTTGATAAGTCAATTGTATATGTCCCTGGCGGCGCGCTATTGTACTGGTCCTGTGTAATACTTGTTTTGCTTGGTGGTGTGGTCGTTAGGTTACACACCGTTACCATAGCCGGAGTCTGGCTGCTGGGGGCCGGGGGTTTTTGGCAATTTGTAGTATCGGTAGAATAAGCTGAGGGGTTGCTATTGTACTGATCTTTGGTGATCGAAACAACCTGGCCCGAGCTTAAGTCGCATACGCTTACTTTTTGTGGACATTTTGTTAAATCCTTACTATAGGCCGTGCTGTTATACGTTGATTCATCAATCGATTCCACCTGCTGTGTCTGCAAGTTACATACCTGAATCATAATTGGCGTGGGCGTACAGGTATTTGTTGGGAGTGCGCCCGCCATAAAGTATTCCGTGTACGTGCCGCTCCCGGGCCGTAGCGCGAGGCCTCCGTTACTGTAACACACGGTCCGCTCCACAATACTACTCGGCTGTATAAACGGTATATTGGGGGTACCGCTCAGCATTTTTGTCATGGCGTTACGCCAAATTGGGCCGGCCATGCCCACCCCACCATTTGCCATTGGCGCGTTGTCATTATTGCCAACCCACACCCCCATGGCGACCGTTGGTGTATAGCCAATCGTCCAAGCGTCGCGGTTATCATTTGTGGTTCCTGTTTTTACCGCGACCGTATGGCCACTAATGGTCAAAGAATTGCCAAACATAGGTGCACGCGCGTTATTATCGCTCAAAATGTTAGATATAAGATACGCACCATTTTTGCTCGCAGCCTGCTTTGGCTGATTATTTGGCGTGTAAATCGTATGCCCAAATTTATCTTTTACAGATGTAATATACGTGACTGGGTACTGCTGGCCTTGATTTGCGAATGCAGCATACGCGTTTGTCATTTGTTGCAACGGCACCTCGGCGCTCCCGAGTGCGAGCGATAGGCCATATTGCTTACTGCTATCAATCGTTGTAATGCCAAGGTTTTTTGCGGCCTGAATTGCATTGTTGATACCAAACTTTTGCATGATTTTAACACTGGGGACATTGAGCGACATTGCAATCGCGCTGCGCGTGCTTACCGTACCATGCCACAACCTATCGGCGTCAAGTGGCACATACCCCCCACCAAAATCAGTGAGCTCGTCTTTCCACATGCTACTTGCCGTAATCACGCCATCGCCAAGTGCGGCCGAATAGTAAATCGGCTTAAAGCTCGAGCCTGGCTGGCGAGCCGCCTGTACCATATCAACGCGGCCCCATTGGGCATTGTTCCAGTCGGCGCTCCCAATATAGGCACGGACATCGCCATTTTTTGGATCAATTACAATCGCCGCCGCGTTTGTGCCACCGTTACGGTTAATGTTGGGCATGTTGGCTGCCATGCTATCCTGTACAATTTTTTGAGTATCCAGGTTAAGCGTCGTAGTCACCTGGTAGCCACTCCTGAGCGCCTGCTCTTCGCCAAACTGGTTGACCAACTGCGCTAGCACGGCCTGGGCAAAGTGTGGGGCCTGACCATCGGGGGGGTTAGTTTGTGGCGCATAGGTAAGCTGCGTGTTCAGGGCGTCAGTTTTTTGTGCCTCGGTAATATAACCATTGGTGACCATGCGCGATAAAACGGTCGTTTGGCGCTCCTTGGCGTATGTTTTATTGCCCGTAATGGGCGAATACGCACTTGGTGCTGGCAACAGGCCAACCAACATTGCGCTCTGCGCAAGCGTTAAGTCCTTTGGCTGGACCCCAAAATAGGTGTTGGCGGCATCTTTTATGCCAAACGTATTATCGCCAAAATAAACCGAATTAAGGTAAAAATCTAAAATCTGGTCTTTACTGTAGGTTTGTTCAATGGCGACCGACATTACCAGCTCTTGCCACTTACGGAGCAGCGTTTTTTGGTCGTTTAACAGCGTATTTTTTGCAAGTTGCTGGGTTAACGTGGAGCCGCCACCCACGCCTGTCACCGCTGCCCGTAAGATACTGAGCAAATCAAAACCGCCATGTTTATAAAAGTCTTTATCCTCACTTGCAATCAGGGCATCTTGCATGTTCTTAGAAATATCCGAAAGCGGCACCATTACCCGGTGTTCGGCGCGCCCCACCGTATAAAAGGGCTTGCCGTTCATATCCATCAACACAATCCCAGTATTGTTCAGGTTCATCAGGCGCTGCGGGTCGCTAATGTCACGCGCAAATGTAATGTAGGTGACAACGGCTATAAGCACCAGCACTAGCGCGCCCAAGCCAAAAACAACCCCAATACGGCGGGGCCAGCTTAAACGCAAAAACCATACGACCGGGGCCATGTAGCGGCGCTGTAGTATTTTTACCTTACGCTTTCGGCGGGGTCGCGCCTTTTGCTCGCTTGGCGCTGGTTTCTTGCCGGCTAGGTTGGTATATCTGCCCAAGCGGACAGGTTGCTTTCGTTGTGGCATGCCACTATTATAGCGCGATTGTTACTGCGAATCACCCCTGTGCAAAGCCGCACACATTATGGCGGCAGCCAGAGCATCGGCCGCATCGTCTGGTTTGGGCACGGTAGCAAGCCCAAGCTGCAAGCGGACCATCTCTTGCATCTGTTTTTTGTCAGCGCCCCCGTAGCCGGTGATGCTTTGCTTGATTTGCATTGGCGTGTATTCTTCGATTATTAACTTTGCCTTTTGCCCGACCAATAGCGCCACCCCACGGGCTTCTGCCACACTCATGGCAGTGGTGACATTGCGGGCAAAAAAGAGCTTTTCAACCGCCATCATATCAGGGCGCAAATCAGCAACAAGCTGCGTAAGGTTATCAAAAATATCTTCGAGCCGCTCATTCGTTGGCGTATGTGCAGGGGTCGTAATGATACCGGCGTCAACTAGCGTGAGCGTACCACGGTGTGCGTCGATAATTCCAAACCCCATCCGGCCAGTGCCCGGGTCAATGCCAATGATTCTCATACGTACTATTTTACTTTGAATGAGTAAATATTGCCAAAAGCCGCCGCCCGAGCATTGCGATTTCCACGCGCCACTCCCACACACCGTAGCCGAGCGCAAGTGACGTAACGACACCGAATGCCACCCAGCCGGCAGTGTCAGCCGCTGTCGGCTGCACTGGCGTAACGGGGAATGCCGCAGCCGGCATATCGGTTGCGGCCACCTTGCGGCACCGGTTGGTGGTTGGGTTGCGCTCGTAGCCTTCGTCACACGGCAGCAATTCTGCAACTGCGCTCGCAATCGAACGGCAGCGGTTTGTGACCGGGTTGCGCTCTTGGCCCTCAAGGCACGGTGTCAGTGTTGCAGCAACAGTAGCGATTTTGCGGCACCGGTTTGTGGTTGGGTTGCGCTCGTAGCCTTCGTCGCAGGCGCTTAGCTCATTCATGGTTTCTTCGATTGTACGGCAGCGGCCGGTGTCGGGGTTGCGATATTTACCCGCCGGGCACTCAGCAATGGCCACAACCGGTGGCGTAATCACGTTCGCGCCAAGCGGTTCGGGCGTCGTGCTCCATGCCCACGTTCCATCCGCCGCAACCGCGTAGCTAAGGCCCTGCTCGCTGCTTGTGGCCGCCGCATACTTTGTAAGCGTGGCATCGTACCGCGCAAAACCCCATGCGTCTTCGAGCCATACGTACCCCCCACTGTTTGTAAGCGACATTGGCTGGCCAGTATCTGTTTGGTGAATAACCATAAAATCTCCTGGAGCCAGTTTTCCAGCCAGCGTAAAGGTGTTCGAGCTAGTGGGCGACGTTGAATTACTGTCAGTTCGCAAAACATAATCATCAAGCGAAATATCACTGCTACCCATATTTGTAATCTTTACGTAATCGCTGCAAAGCACGCTCGTATCATTCGGTGCGCAGTCGCTGCTATAAGGGTAAACCTCAACTATCTGCACATCACCAGCAGTTTGTGGCGCGCTATACAGCCCATCATCGTAAAATGCACGTATCGGCGTGGCGGCAAAGGGTTGCGACGCCGTGCTGTAGCCCGTGGTTGTATACGTTCGGAAAACAGCAGCGTCAGTCGTGTCTTTGACTATTGCGCTCGCGACCTTATAGCTCGTGTTCGCATCAGCGGTATACCGGAGCTGTATGCTCGCGATAGCGCCTGGCTGAGTGTCATCGCTCAACTGATACGTTGTAGTAGGGCTGGTGGAATACACCACATGGCTACGCGGCAACAGCCAGGTGCGGTACACAGTTGACGCACCGATATCATGGCTCGTACCATCTTGCAGCACGACCGATACTGCCCAGTCGCCTAGACTAACTGGCACATCACTCGCGTTATACACCTCGAGCGCCCGCAGTGTTGTTGCTGCGCCTGCCGTTTGATAGCCTGTAATCAACACTGGCGCAGTCGGCAAAAATTCGCTGCTTGGTGTTTTTGTTAACTCTAATGCCCGCGCAGGTGTGGCACCGCCAAACAAAACTGCGCACACCAAAAATACTAACAACTTTTGCATTGTTACCCCTCTGATTTACTAATGTATTTCAGATTAGCCCAGCTAGACAATTCAGGCAAACATAGGCATTTTGTTTACGTAAATTTTACAACTATTCTTCGATTTCAACTTGTAGGTCGGCGGTCGAAAACACGTTCATAACCTCGTCGATTTCGTCAATCGCATCAAAAATCCTAATAAGCTTGCGGGCAATTTCTGGGTCGGTAACCGCAACCTTTGCATTCGGCACATACTGCAATTCCGCGTCAAGTACTGTTAGCCCTGCCGCGACAATCGCCGTGCGGACTTTTGCCAAATCTTTTTGGTCGGTATACACCACAATTTCACCATCTTCTTCAATGGCATCTTCGGCGCCAGCGTCGAGCACGGCAAGCAGGGCGTCTTCGCCTGTTTCCTTGACAATCACCACGCCCTTGCGTGCGAACTGAAACAGCACGCTGCCACCGTCGGCCATAGTGGCGCCGTTTTTGGTCAGCGCGGTGCGCACCTGTGGGTAGGTGCGATTTTTATTATCAGTTGTAACCTCTATGACAATGCCGACACCGCCCGGGCCATAGGCCTCGTAGGTCGCTTCTTCCATAATGGCGGCATTTTTGTCGGCGGCACGGTCAATCGCCCGCTGAATGTTGTCTTTTGGCATGTTGGCGGCGCGCGCCTTTTCAATTGCAAGCGCCAATGTGGAATTAATCGCCGGGTCACTGCCACCCTTTGCGGCAACGGCAATCATGTTGCCGATTTTGGTGAACACAGCGCCGCGCTTTGCATCTACAACAGCTTTTTGACGGTGGGTTGTTGCCCATTTACTATGACCTGACATAAAACACCTCCAGGTAGTTAGTTGCTTTTCGTTACAGCCATTATAGCAGATTAACAGGGGTTACTCAACCACGTTCACTTGCTGCAGCTGGTAACCCGTGATGCGGCGCAAATACAGAACAACCCCAACAAGCAGTATGTAGCAAATGAGCGCGCCCCACCACGGAACCAGCCAGGTAATTTGCGCCCACTTAAAACTAGCCGTCCAGTTTACCGCCCACACCATGTAACTCAACAGTATGTGCGCCGGCCACGCGATTAAAGGTGCGATAACCGGCGTCAATAGCTGGCTTATACCCGTAATCGCCGTAAGCGCCATAGCAATGGGCACAAGCGAAAGCACCATTATATTGCTTAGTAGCGCAATCACCGAAAACTGGCCAAACGCGCTCAGCATAATTGGTAATGTCGCAAGCTGTGCCGAGAGCGTTTCGAGCAAAATGCGCGCCATACCACTTGCCACTTGCGCACCGTAAAAATACGCCTGTAGTAATGGGGCTAAAATAATCACGCCAGCAAACGCAGCAAAACTGAGCAGCCAGCCAATATCGCCCCATGCGTATGGTGGGTACACCATCGCCGTCACGCATGCCGCAAGCGCCAGTAATGTCACGGGGTGAAACGCTCGCCCATAGTACCACGCCCATAAACTAAGGCCCGCCACAAGCCCGGCGCGGGTCATGCTTGCGCTCCACCCAGTTATCGCCATAAATCCCAGTATCATGGCAACGCTCCATAGCGCCGCCTGGTATTTGCTGATTTTTGCGAACAATCGCCGAGCGACACGGACCAAAATTGTCAAATTATAACCGCTCGCCACCACAATGTGCGTGAGCCCCGCAATCTTTAGTGCTTCGCTAAAATCGGTTGGTAGCTCACTTTTTTGACCAACCAAAAAACCAATCCCCAGGCTTGCCATTGGCTCGGGGATTGCCCGCCGAACAGCAGCAGTAAACGTGTCCCGCATATCTAAAAATATATTTTTGGGGCGAACAACTTGCTGCAACGCAGCGGTGTACATACTTGCTGCGTAGGTGCCATAGCCTGGCGCTAGCACACCGCGTACCGTTATGGTGTCTTCGCGGCGCACGCTCACCTCGTTTGGCAACACTGCATATATCATGCCTGCTATGTCATGGCCCACGGTATGGATACCGTTTAATGCAACCGCTACGCCACCGCGAGCTGGTTGCGGATCAGCAGACACCCGCCCCGAAATGGTGAGAGATTTACCAATAAGCTGCGGGTAAACATTCAGCGCTTCCACTGCGAGGCCTCCCCGCCACATACCCACCATACAACCACCGGTCACAACTAGCGCGCCCATCCACAGCTCTCGCCGCCACATGCCCAATACGAGCGCAAAGCTGCCGGTGGCTAAAAACACCACCCCTACTGGCCCTACCGCGCGCGACAACGCAACCCCCACGAGTACGCCAATACAGCCTGCGGCAATAAACCAGCTTGCATGTACCCTCTGTTTTAGCCATTGCATGCATGTATCATAACATGCCTGGTTGACTTTTTAATCTGTTAGGTGTATGTTTTATTAAGTCGCACCACGTGCGGGTCCGTAGCTCAGCTGGTTAGAGCACCTGCCTTTTAAGCAGGGTGTCATGGGTTCAAGCCCCATCGGACCCTCCAAGTAAAAAGACCTACACTCTGTAGGTCTTTTTACTTGGATTTCTCATTACCGTGGTGCGGCCTGTGTAGCAATAGCACCTCAGCGAGCGCCGCCACAATGCCGGCCGTCAAAATCCAGCGTTCGTTCGCCAAAATAGACTGCACAATAGCCCGGCTTTGGCTGTCCAAAATAACGGCGTTGCTAAATGCACCGTAGGTGAGCATGACGCCAAGCGTTGCGAACACAAGGGCGCTGACCAGTTGCTTGGCGCCCTTACCTTTTGGACTCTTTGCAACCACCAATATGGCTGGTAACAACGTGAGCGCAACGGCAACAATGCTGCTGAGCGGCGGGCTAATAATTGTCACACCCGATTGCGCAACCAATGGCGTAAGGTCATTCGTCCACAGCCGAGCCAACTCGGCACCAGCGCACAACACAAGGCTAGCTATTGCCACCATCCGCCGGCTTAAGAAAGCAAACGCGAACAATATGCCAAAGTAGATTCCTAGAACAATCAGGAATGTCATACTACTAGTATAGCACTAGCGGTTTACGCACCGACGCGGTCTTTTTTGTGGCGACGCTTGGCGTTTTGCTCCACATACTCAATAATCGGCGTGGCTACATCGCGGCCAGTCACCTTTTCAATGCCAAAACCAGGGCTAGCGTTCACCTCGAGCACGAGTGGCCCGCGGGCGCTGCGCATAAGGTCGACACCGGCAACATTTAAGCCCATTGCCTTGGCAGCTTTAACGGCCATTTTGCGCTCTTCGTCGGTCAACTTAATCTTGGTGCCTTCGCCGCCCTTATGCAAATTACTCCTAAAGTCATCGTCCAAACTTTGGCGTTTCATACTGGCAACCACGCGGCCGCCAACCACAAAGGCGCGAATGTCGGTACCGGCGCTTTCTTGTACATATTCTTGCACCAAAATGTTCGTGCCATCTTCGTTCTGCAAATAAAACGCCTGCAAAACGGACTTGGCGGCCTTTTTGGTTTCTGCCAAAACAACACCGTTACCGTGCGTACCGCGTGCCAGCTTAATAATCACTGGCGTACCGCCAAGTTTTTCAATCAGGCCATCAATATCGACCGAGTTACGGCTAAAGACCGTTTTAGGGATATCAACCCCGGCTTTTGCCAAAAGCTGCATGCTACGCAACTTGTCGCGCGAACGGCTAATGGAGATGCTGCTTGAAATAGTATACACACCCTGCATTTCCAGCTGACGCACCATAGCCGTGCCGTAACGGGTCATGTAACTAGCAATGCGGGGAATCACCGCGTCGTAGCCACCCAAATCTTCACCGCGGTAACTGATAGTTGGGTTATCTTTTTCGATAGAAGCGTAACATTCGCGGTATTTAATAATTTTTACCTCGTGACCACGTGCCCTCGCCACCTCTTTTAGGCGTTTTGTGGAATAGTTCCCCGGGCCGTTTGATAGTATTGCAATTTTCATATACGTTTCTCCAATACTCGTTTAATGTACGCAGCGAAGGCAGTACGCTTTTGTTCTAAAAACGCGCCCGTAACAATTTGAGGACCGTCATTGACTTCAAAACAATACCATTTGCCATCCACCTTATCTTTTACCATATCTACACCTGCGATGTCTCGCCCCATCAAGCGGGCCGCCAATAGGCTCGAGCGACGTATCGCTGGCGGTAAATCAGTAGCCTTTAAAAGCGTCGCCCGGCCGCCCTGAGTCGTATTATTAAGGTGGGTAGAATTGTCGGCGCGGCTACGGTAAATTACTAGTTCTATATGGTGTCCCATGACTAGCACGCGGTAATCACCGTCGTTCGGCGTAAACTTTTGGCCAATCAGATAAATATCTTGCGACTGCACACTCTGGAGCATTGCCTGATATTCCCCCTCGTTGTGGATGACCTGGTTGTAGTTGCCCTTGCTCCCGTGGATATCCTTGAGGACAAAGGGCAACCCAAGTTGACTCGCAAATTGTTTGTATGCGGCAGGGGCTTTTTGCGGTGTGACAAAGACTGAGTCGGGAATGGGAATATTGTTTAATGTGAGCAGCGTATATTCATACAGCTTACTCATTGTTGGAAAGCCAGCAATTGCAGCAAAATCAAGCACCGTCGCACCCTTGCTTTGGGCGTATCGAGCAAGCGATGATGTTATATCACGCTTTGTGGAAGTCTTAAAATGTACAATATCATAGCTAGCTAGGTCGGCGCCAAACGTATCGACAAAAGCGCTCATAGTACCATCTTTAAAGCTAACGACGATATCATCATACGTTGCATAATCGATAGTCGTGTTTGCGAGCTCTTGCGCGACGTCCTCCACAAAATTTGCGACCTCACTGCTACGGATTTTGCTCACAACGAGCACCCGCTGCGGCCGTTCTTCCGCTTGTTTTGCAACATCAATTAAAAACTTGCCACTCAGTGTCTTACGACCAATTAGGATTGGCGTTGAGTTGTTTTCCCGGTTAGAAAGCGTGTAGTTTACTTTTATAAGCCTGTCGTTGATGAGTGTCTTGAGCGCCACTTTGTAGCGTATCTGCACCTCGCCAAAAGAATTCTTCACTGAAGTCTGAGAAAAACTTTTTGTTGTAACAGTTTCGCCCGTGTAGTGTACTGAGTTTTTGCCAAAGAGTTTAAAAGTTAACGTGCCGTTACGCTCAACGACTTCGCTTGCCCATATGGTTGAAGAGTCGGCGCCTGTGTCGATTTTCGCCAGCACCTTATGCGCGTTAAGCGTTGGCAGATCAACGTATGCCTTGTTCCCAAGGATACTAGGGGCAGACTTCACGCGGGTTTTTCTCTTCAATATCATCTTTTCATTATACCATTTTAGGCTGTAAAAGTCAATCCTGATGGCCGCTAAAACCCATGATCGCCATTTCTTCGGGTTGGTTATAATTGACCTGGTGCGAGTTGTCTATTTTTGCCCTAACTGGTTATGCCCATTATAGCACTGCTCAGTGTGGGCTACCGCAGCTGCTCAAGCAGTTCTTTTTGGCGCTTGGAGAGCTTTGTTGGAGTATCCACAATCACGCTCACAATGTGGGCGCCACGGCTGGTGCGGTTTAGGTGGGGCACGCCGTGACCGCTGAGCTTAAAGTCGGTGCCACTTTGCGTGCCGGCGGGGATTTTCATGGTCACGATACCGTCAACGGTTTCAACGTCCAGTTCGGTGCCAAGCGCGGCATCCACCATGCTGATGTGCTCTTCGCTTAAAATCAAGTCGCCTTCGCGGGTGAACTTTTTGTGCGGCTTTACGCGCACATGCACGTACAAATCACCCTTTGCGCCGCCAGCAATGGCCTCGCCTTGTTCGCGCAGGCGAATTGTTGCACCATCATCAATCCCAGCCGGCACTTTCACGGTTAGGTCGCGGTTTTTTCGCTCTACCCCAGTGCCCCTACAGCGCGTGCACTGCTTTTCGGGAACCTTGCCTTTGCCATGGCAGGTTGGGCATTGCACCTGCTGCTTAATGGGGCCGAACAGCGAATTCATGGTGTGAATTGTGTAACCAGCGCCCTTGCAGGTATCACAGGTTTTCATACTGTAGCCAGGCTCAACGGTGGTTCCCTTACAGTGGCTGCATTCGTCGTCAAGGTTAATTTTTAATTTGATATCCTTGCCAAATATTGCCTCTTCAAACGTGAGTGTCAAATCGGTTTCAACGTCGCGACCATGCGTTGGACCGTTTTGCTGCTGGCGTGCGTTGCCAAAAAACTGACCAAATATGTCACCAAAGTCAAAGTTGACGTTTTGGCCGCCAAAACCACCAAAATCGAAGCCCTCGAACGGACCGCCACCCGCTGCGCCGCCGCCGGCCGCACCGCCTACGCCCGCATGTCCAAACTGGTCATAGCGTTGACGTTTTTGCTTGTCTTTTAGTACCTCGTAGGCCTCGCCGATTTCTTTAAACTTTTCTTCGCTACCGCCCTCTTTGTCGGGGTGATATTGAATAGCCAGCTTACGGTAAGCCTTTTTTATTTCATCATCGCTGGCGCTTTTGCTCACGCCTAGCACTTCGTAATAATCACGTTTCGCCATATCTTTAAATAGTATACCCGCTTAGCACTCATGGTGCAAGAGTGCTAGGTTGCGGCCCATCGGCCCGGCATGGTATAACCAAGGGATGAAATATGAAGGCACAAAACTCACCGACTTTACCCCAATTGACACGGTCACCGAACTACAAATTATCGACTTGCAGCAGGGCACGGGCGCCGTTGTGCAGCCTGGCGCGACTATCACCGCGCACTACACCGGCGCGCTTTGTAAAAACGGTATTATTTTTCAGAGCAGCCACGACTTTGGCAAGCCAATCACCTTTGGGCTTACCCAGGTCATTAAGGGCTGGACCGACGGCGTGCCCGGCATGAAGGTTGGCGGCATGCGACGCTTAATTATCCCGGCGGCGCAGGCCTACGGGAGCGCCAGCCCGGCGCGCAACATTCCAGCCAATAGCGACCTTGTGTTTGACATCGAACTTGTCAGTGCCTAGCCAACCCCACCAACTTGCCATACACATACGCGTGATTTATGATGATACCAGAAAAGGGGCATCATGAAACAAACCAACCATACGCCGCACTGCGTATACCGTGAACAGGCGGTAACAAAAAACGGAGCAACGTTAGCCTAAATGGAGCCATTTTTTCGTGTCATTGGCCGTATTTTAGGCAACCTCCACGCGTTTGCCCTACAGGTATATGGCCGCTACTTTGGCAAGATGGAGCGCTTTGATGGTGATGCGCAACAAATCTGCAAGCAAATCGTTGACCAATTGTGGGACAAAAACTATTACCGCACCAGCCTTGGCCACTATGACTACTTTTGGACCCGCGATTTTGGCACAGCCTGCGCCGCATTGGTCCATGCCGGTCACACCGCGAACGTGCACCATAATATCCGGTGGGCGCTCACACGCTTTCGCCGCAGTGGCGCCGTAACGACCTCGATTGACAGCGTTGGGGTCGCTTTTGATGCGCCGGCCGGCCACAAGGCAATCGATAGCCTACCGTGGCTGCTCCACAGTATTTGGGTGAGCCACTACGAACTAAACGCGGCCGAACGTGACTTTTTAAATCGGCAACTTAGGCGGTTTAGCCGGCAGTTCTTGGATAAAAAAACAGGGTATATCAAGCCGCACATCCACTTTGCCGAAATGCGCGACGGTGTGCTGTACGACCGCAGCGCCTACGCCGTAACTATGGTCGCGCGCATGGCCCGCTGCGCCGAAAAACTTGGTCTCGACGCCTTTTTGTATAGCCCGCGCATGTACCACGACTTGCTTTTAGAACACTACTGGAACGGCCGCTACTTTAATGCCGCCTACAATAACACCGCCTACAGTTCCGAATGCGCCCTGTTCCCTTTTTACCTGGGAATTATCGACGACAAGGACATGGCCGAAAAAACATTCCAATATATCGACGACCACAAGTTAAACTCGCCCTACCCGCTCAAGTACGCCGTTAGTGGCAAGCCATTTAAGCACCGCATGACAATGCAAGCGCCAATTATGCCCGATTACCAAGACCGCGCAATTTGGAGCTGGCATGGCGTGTTTTATTTGCGGCTGTTAAAGCACTACAACGACCACCGCTACCCTGAAATGCACGCCCGCTTTAGCCGCATGATCGAGCGCTACGGCACCTGGCCCGAAATGCTCACACCTGAAGGCAATTGGTATTACGCTATTTTTTACCGCGGCGACCCTGGTATGCTGTGGTGTGTGCTCTACCTTGATTTATAACAAAAACGCCCTAGCGATAGGGTGTTTTTGTTATAGTGCGCGCTTTACCCTATTTTTCGTCGACGACTTCACCTTCAACGGGCTCGTCGGGCTTTTTGTCGCCTGTATCACCATCTTTTGGCGCATCGCTTTGCTGTTGGTACATTTTGGCACCAATCGGCATAATCGCGTCGTTCAAAGCTTTTAATGCCGCTTCGATTTCATCTTTATCGGTTGCCTCTTTGTGCTTTTCGGCTACCTCAACGGCAGCGGCGATTACTTTTTTGTCCTCATCGCTAATCTTGTCTTTAAACTCATCGGGCATCTTTTTTGCCTGGTAAATCGCATTTTCAAGCTGGTTCTTTAGGTCAATGGCTTCACGCTTCTTTTTGTCCTCATCGGCGTGCATTTCGGCCTCTTTTTGAGCCTTTTCAATGTCATCTTTGCTCATGTTACCACTGTTTTGAATGGTAATAGATTGCTCCTTGCCGGTGCCTTTGTCTTTGGCGGTCACGTTCAAAATACCGTTTGCGTCAATGTTAAAGGTGACTTCAATTTGCGGTACGCCACGTGGAGCGGGCGCAATACCATCAAGCACAAAGCGGCCCAAGCTTTTGTTGTCAGCTGCGAATTCGCGCTCGCCCTGTAGCACATGAATTTCCACTTGCGGCTGGTTGTCGCTGGCGGTACTAAAGGTCTCGCTTTTACTGGTTGGCACGGTCGTGTTGCGCTCAATAAGCTTAGTGCTTACACCGCCCATGGTTTCAATACCAAGGCTCAGTGGCGTCACATCCAAAAGCAGCACGTCTTTTACGTCGCCACTCAGCACGCCACCCTGAATAGCTGCGCCCACGGCCACAACTTCGTCGGGGTTCACGCCCTGCATTGGGTCTTTGCCAAACAGCTTTTTAACGCGTTCAACAACGGCGGGCATGCGGGTCATACCACCGACCAACACCACTTCGTTAATGTCGCTTTTGTTCAGCTTGGCGTCTTTAAGCGCTTTTTCAACCGGGCCGTCAACGCGGTCAAGCAAGTCTTTTACCAAATCTTCTAGCTTGGCGCGGGTCAACTTTACCTCAAAATGCTTTGGACCATCGGCATCGGCAGTAATGAATGGGATGTTGACCTCGATTTCGGTGGTCGATGACAGCTCTTTTTTGGCCTTTTCAGCTTCGTCCTTTAGGCGCTGCATCGCAGCATTGTCTTTGCGCAGGTCAATACCATCGGTCTTTTTAAATTCGTCCAAAAAGTAATTTACAATTGCGTTGTCAAAGTCTTCACCACCTAGGTGGGTATCACCGTTGGTACTTTTTACCTCAAACACACCGTCGCCAAGTTCCAGTACGCTGACGTCAAAGGTACCACCACCAAGGTCAAAGACCACGATTGTTTCGTCGCCCTTGCCCTTGTCAAGGCCATAGGCCAAAGCAGCTGCGGTTGGCTCGTTAATAATGCGTTTGACTTCAAGACCAGCAATTTTACCAGCATCTTTGGTCGCCTGGCGCTGGCTGTCGTCAAAGTAGGCTGGCACCGTAATAACTGCTTCGGTGACCTTTTCGCCCAAAAAGGCTTCGGCGTCGGCTTTGATTTTACTTAAAATCATGGCGCTCACTTCTTCTGGCGTGTAATCTTTACCGCCCATTTCTACAGCCACGCCGGCACCCTTTTTCACAATCTTAAAGGGCATGATGTCGATATCTTTTTGAACTTCAACATCGTCGAACTTGCGGCCGATTAATCGCTTAACGCCATAAATGGTATTTTTTGCGTTAGTAACGCGTTGGCGCTGAGCCACTTGGCCCACTAGGCGCTCGCCATTCTTATTAACCGCTACCACACTCGGGGTGGTGCGGTTGCCTTCGGCGTTGGTAATAACTTCTGGCTTGCCTGCTACAAGGTACGCAAATGCGCTGTTGGTGGTACCAAGGTCGATACCAATAATTTTACCCATAGGTTTCCTATCCTTTCGTTATAAATTGTGCAGAATTTCTTTTACTTATGTTAGCACTCACTCCATATTAGTGCCAACTCTGCCCTAATTTTACCCAGTTGGCACTCGCATGTCAAGAGTGCTAACACACGTATTCAACCCCTTTCGTTTGCGCCGCACACTAATAAATGCTATAGTTTGCCTATTATCCACAAGGCGCGGTCTAACCCCTTGCGGGTTATTCGCACCTCAAACAACCGATTGGAGGCGCATGTCTACGGTTAGCCCGCCCAGAGCTGCGCAAAGGCTGCACGACCATCGCCGTTACGGGATGGTCGTGGTCATTGCCGCGCTTTACTACGCGCCCTGGGGCCGCAAGCTCCAACTCGCAAAATCAACGCGCCAGGTGCCAAACGCCTTGACGCATTTGCGACTACTGCTCGCCCCACTTTTCCTGATACTCTTGGTCCTTGGGGCATTCCACCATCCATTGATGTGGGGCGCACTTGCGATCTGGTTGCTTGCCATCACCACCGATCACCTGGATGGACTGTCCTCGCGAGCATGGGGTCACGTGAGCGACTATGGAAAGTACTGGGACTCAGTGGCTGACAAGGCGCTCACGATCCCCGGTCTGCTCGGCCTCATACTCGTGCACATCATGCCGTTCAGCCCGGCACTTGGGACCACCACCTACTTTGCAAGCTATCTCGCATTGTGGGCCGTCTATGCTTACCGGGACTACCGAGTAACCGTTGTTCGAAACCGCTACAAGGTGGCATATCCGAGTGGGTCCGTTGCCGCCGACAATAGTGGCAAGGTGAAAACGGCGTGCGTCATGACTGGGGCATCGCTGGTCATTCTGACTGCGGCGGCTGGGTTCACCGGCACCACAAGAATCGCCTTCGACATCGTGAACGCGACACTATTCATGGTAGCAGTCGTGTTTTCGCTCTACTCGTGGCTCTTCATCTACGAGCGGAGGTACCGTGTGTGATGGGTGCGAAAATGGGCCGGATTCCTATGTAGGAGTCCGGCCCTTTCGCCTTTTTAAGCTAATTATCTACGCGTTACTTTTACGAGCGCGGGGCGAATGACGGCGCCATTGCGCATATAGCCGGGCTGCAATTCGGCGGCAATCACCTCTTTGTCGCCTTCGGCCTCATCGTCAAACTGGATTGCCTGATGTTGCTCTGGGTTGAACACCACACCCTCAGTGGCATCAATCCGCTTTAGGCCCATATCAACCAAAGCTTTATCCAGTTGCTTAATCATACTAGCCACACCTTTGACCCACTGGTGCTCAGCAATGTCCGCTGGTATGGCGAGCGTTGCGCGCTCCACCGTGTCAATGACAGGGAGCAACTGCAAAACAGCCTTGGTGGCGCCCATATCGGCGGCATTCTTTTTTTCAATTTCAACGCGCTTACGATAGTTTTCAAAATCGGCACGTGTGCGCTGTAGGTCTTGCGTTAGGCCAGCAACTTGCTGGTCATGCTTTGTGGTGTGGGGTTTTTTGTCTGCCATCAATACTCCTTTAACGCTAATGGGGTTTATAAAATATCTTCAAGCGTAGCACCCGCGTGGCGCACTAGCTGCATTACCCGGGCATAATCCTGCCGGGTAGGGCCAAGCACGCCAATATAGCTGGTGTCACTGTAGGGCGAGCGGAACTTGCTGATAATCAGCGTTGCGCCGCTACTTTTGCCAATCGGGTTTTCGCTGCCAATAAATACATTCAGCGGCTTATTCGGCGCCACTTCACGCAGCCACGGCTCGATATTGTCCAATAATTGCGCCACCGCCTGCACGTGCCGGCCGCTCAAATATTCCGGCTGGCTGAACAGGTTGCTCATGCCATTCATGTACAATTGGTCGCCAATAGTTGCGAGCCCAAGGTTACCTGTCAGCTCGACAAGGCTATCTACGGCGCCGCGAATTGCCCGGTCAGCGACCTCGCCGCTTGATTTTACCCGAGCATTTAAGGCATGCATACTGCGGTCTCCAAGCCGAGCCTGCGGCTGTTCAGTCACCTCCGTAATGGCGTTCACGTATTCACGGTATCCTTTGTCGGTGGGTATGCGCCCCGCGCTCGTATGCGGGCTTTCTATGTACCCAAGTTCCTCAAGGTGTGACATTTCACTACGGATAGTGGCGCTGCTGACCCCAAAAAGTTTGGCCAGCGTCACACTGCCAACCGGGCTTGCCGTTTCGGCGTAATCTTCTACAATTGCACGTAAAATTGCGCGCTGCCTATCACTCATAGTCGTATTATATCGTGTATTTGGCACTCACGCAAGTTGAGTGCTAGCCAAGCCAGCGGCGATAGGCATCAAGCACTTCGGCGACTACTATGTCAAACGGCTTATCTTTTGTATCGATGACAAAATCATAATGCGAAAGGTTATATATGTCTACGTGGTATAGTTTGTCGTACCGCCGGTTTTCGCTATCCATACGTTCCTGCAGTAAACGCTTGTATTCCATGGGGTCATTCGGGATATGCTCGGTAGCACGCCGTTCCGGGCTGACATTAGCCAAAATTCGTGGCACGGCATCATCTAACGAAATATTCAAAAAAACCTTGAATGCCTGCGGAATCCAGTGCCACGCCATCCGCGAGTCAATCACCACCCCATCCTCGTTCGCGCCAATCTCGCGTAAGCGTTCATCGACCATATAATCAAACTTATGGTCTTTTTCGTTTTCTAGGTTAACCTGCCGAATGTCGTCTATTCCATTTTCTTTTCCGATTGCACGCATTAAGTCGCCCGACGAAAAATGCATATAGCCAAGCTCTTCGGCAATTTTACGAGCGCTGGTGGATTTACCGGCCCCAAGCATGCCGGAAATTGTAATGATATGTTTTTTCGTGCTGCTTTCCATAGGTAGATTATACCCTACCCCAGGATTATTGCGAGATTGGTAGGCCCCAGCCAATAAACTTTGGCTTTGGGTATGACGGAGTGAGAACTTCTGTGAAAACAGATGACAAAACCCGTGGCGGGTTTGAGGATGTCAGCACCTGCATGTCAGCCGATGAGAGTTGTCGTGGTGGCGACGTGGAAGCCGTGAGCGTAAGCATTGACACACTGCTTAGGTCACGCTGCGGGGACGGATTCGTGCTTACCACTTCGAGCGTCAGCTGGCTTAATTCTGCCGCCACATATGGCAACGTGACATAAATAGCGTCCCAGTGGGCGGTCACTTGTGTTTGAGTTAGCACGGCCGCATAAACGGCCAGGTTGTCCACCGTAATTGTGGCAGGTAGCGTGCGCGTCCCTACGCCGGCAAGGTTAAACGAAGTTGCCGTTGACGGCGACCCCGCATTGGTAAAGGTTTTGACGAGCGTGCCGTCCAAGTAGCAGCTAATGGTTCCGGCCGTACTATTGGTAACAATCACGTGGTGCGGGCCCGTGCCCATTTGCACGCCCGTGTCGTACCAACCGGCGCCCTCTTGCAGCACAATAAGGTTATTGCCTACCGTGTCAAATGAGCCACTACCAACACCGACGCTCCACCCGTTACTTCCGTTGCCAAGGTCAACAAACTCACCCTTTAGCGATGTTGTTGGGATATTGACCGATATTTCAATCGACGTGCCGCGCGGGCTCGCTACCGATGCTGGTGGGGTTGAGAGCACGGCAGCTGGCGTCGTGCCCGGGGGGTTAATGGCGGTACCGCCAACTGAAAATGGCGCTGTGACACCAAGGGTAACACCAGTTTGGTAGGTCCAGGCGACGCCATTTGAACCACTATCTGCCGCGCTTGTCCCCGATGTTTCGTCGAGTTGCAAAAATATGACAGGTGAGTCCGCAAGAACAGTGCTCGCGTATGACATAGCTATGCCACCTCCGCGCCCGCTTCGAGGCCATCAACGTCTGCGACCGTCCAGGCGGCGGCAGTATTTGGATTTTGCTGGTACATATTACCGTACCACGCAAACGATGTACTGGGCAGTACCGTGGGCCCATAATACAACGTCCCATTCAGCTGCAAGGCCGACTTTAACGGCCCCTGGCCGCTGCCAGCCGTTGCCGCAACCATATTTTGCTGCACCCCCAAAATTGTCGTGTCGGCGGCGAGCGCGTCGCTCATAGCGTACGTATCGCGCTGGCCCGTTGTGGCCGAAGAATTATACGTACTTGTCGAATCGGGCACCTCACTCACGTTCACGTAGTTGGTAGCCGAGCCTGTTGGCGCAAGTTGGGTGGTCGTGCCCGCACCATTCGGCAGGAGCAACTGCACGCGCACTTCACCCAAAAAGGTGTTGTTCGTCGTGCCAGTGTTGTCACACACATATAAATCGTCAAAGTAGCACGTACCGGATTGCAATAACCACAACCCATCGGTACTCGTATTGGTGCCATTTAAAGTGTTGCCGCTGTACGATACTACATTCGCGCCGTTCACATTCACCTGGAGCGCGCCTGCGGTGGCGTCTATTTTCGCGTAGATTTCAATGTAGTACCAAACATTATATTGTAGCGTAAATGTTCCGAGCGTATTCAGACCCCGATAAACGCCGATTTTGTTTGAACCGCTATACGACTCAGGCGTAATGTGGATATTTTCTGTTTGGTTTGAATCCCCGTACAGTCGGACAATATCATACCCGGAGCTACTGGTGAACATAAACGCAAAGCCAACATACATATCGGTAATTGGGGAAAACGTACGGAATATATACCCGTTGCTCGATGTAAACGCAAGCGATGCACCTGCGCCATAGCGCGTTGTCGTGCTTGTAGTCGCCGCTAGATTATAGGCCCATTTTCTTGCGTAATCCTTGGCGTCAAACCCATCCGTGAACACTAGCGCCATGCTAGGCGACCTCGGCACCAAACTCAGCCCCATTTACGTCGGCCGCAGTCCACGCCACACCCGTAACCGGGTTGCTCTCAAGCACAGGGCTTGCATAACTGTACGGTGATGCAGATAACATGATTGTTGGCGAATAGTACAAGGTTGAGTTTGTCAGTACGGAAGGTTTAATACCGGCAGTACCAGCATCTGATTTCCAGGCCACAATATTATTCTGGATGCCATAAATGGTGTTCGTTGTTGCCACTAAATCCGCCATCGCGTACGTATCCCGTTGGCCGACTGTACTCGATGAGTTATAGGTCGCCGTATTATCAGGTATTTCGGATACATTTACATAATTACTTGCGGAGCCTGTTGGCGTAAGCTGGGTAGAGCTACCCGCGCCATTCGGCATCAGGGTTTGTACGCGCACGTCACCGAGGAAAGTATTGTTCGTGGTACCGGTTGCGTCACACATGTAAAGGTCATCAAAATAATAATTGTTGATTGATCCTGAAAATGATATGGTATCAATTGATGTGCTCGTGCCCCCGTTTTTTGTATTGCCGGTATAGCTAATGACCGTTACCCCATTGAGCCGGACAACTACAGCTCCCCCCGTACTATTAATAGTGGCTGACACCTCTAGATACATCCACCCAGTCGATGGAATTGTTGCGGTTCCCAGCAGCGTACCACCGCCATTTCCCCCCAGATAAAGGCTAAGCACCCCGGCACTCTTGATAGAGAGCGAGAGCTGCAGTGTGGCGCCAGCATCAGTAAACAACCTAAGCATATCGTTGGTCCATCGCGTGCCCGCATTCGAATTAAAGGCAAACCCCGCGAAAAGCTGCGCCACGGGGCTAAAACCGACCGTAGATACATTGCTGCCAATTGACGCAGACCTGCCCGAAGAGAAACGCGTGGTTGTAATCGAGCCAAACCCGTTTTCATACCACCTGCTAAAGTCACCCGTGTCAAAACCCTCTATAAAAAACAGCGCCATAGCCCTACTGCACCTCCACTTGTACGCTTAAATCTGACCCCGCAATGGTGGAGCCAACTTGAGCAATATCAACCGTCAGGTAGCCCCCAACAGCAACCGATGTCACATCCATATTTGTGACGTTCCCAGATGTATTGGTGCTGACGGCAATTGTCGGCCGATTTGCCTGTGTAGTAAAGATTGTCGTACCATTTAATTTAATATCAACAATTACTGCCGCCCCGGTTGGCGCCGTACCGACACTGGCACGCACACCAGTGATCGTCCAGGCACTCGCTGTATCGTTGTATAGGCGTATCGCGCCAGTTGCGACCGACAGACTGCCACTATACGAATACGGCAAAGTTTGGGCCCGGCTGGCCGCCTGCACAGCACTCGCCATTAGTGTGCCGTCAGCATTATGGGCTACCGACAAAAAAGTATTCAGCAGGTTGCCCCACAGGCCGTCATCGCTCCCCGGTATTGGCAAACGCGCCGTCATTTATATATTCCCTCCTATGGAATTGTTGTCAAAAGCTATTATAGCATAAGCCCTATGCGCCATTAGTTGGTTACCGCCGTATATAAAATGCTACCCGTGTAGCTGCCTGCGGGCTGCTGCATGTCAGCGCATAGCCCATACCACACCATAGTCGTGGCCGGCGTTGCGGCTGCTGCCGTGGTGGCAACCAGCGCCGGAGTGGTTGATGCGCCAATAGAGGCAAAAGTGAGCGAAGGGATAGTGCTGTCGCTCACAGCCGAAGTCGGGCCTGTGCCGAATGCACCACTATCTACACGGAAACCCCACTGGTTAGCAGCAAGCGCAACTGGTGCACCAACAGTGCCACCAACAATTGGTATTGTCGCACCGCCTGCGTCACCGAGCGCTGTTTGCGCTGTTGTGCTTGACTGTGTCAGGGTGAAGCCCGTGCTGGCTTCGGTTGAGACATCGACTTGGTTGCTGGCAACTGTGCAGCGCACCGAGCCCGGCACTGGGTTCACCACCAAGTTGACTGCGGCCGATGAGGTGATACTAATGCTACACGTGCCATATTGGCAGGTGCCATACGTACCGGCCCCGTAGGTTAAGGCATGCGCGGGCGCACCGAATGCCAAGGCAAGCGCGCCTGCGGCAGCTAGGCTAGCGACAAACCGTTTATACATGGCGGCCCCGTGCATGACGTACATGCTTATATCGTATCAAAAGGCTTGCTATGATACCAGCCGTTAGAATCAGCGCCCATGCCGGGTTGATAGCCACTACCAACGCAGCATTCTGTGTTGTTCTGTTCAAAAAGGTTGCCGTGCGCGTGACCTTGTACACACCAACCCCAAAATAGGGGCGGAGCGACAGGGCCGCAGTTACCTGGCGCGTCGTCCCAGGCAACACGTACACGGTTTTTTTTATGCTGTCTACCAGCCCGCCAAAAATTGGCGCCGCACTCCATTGCTCTTGCGCCTGAAAATGCACGCTCCCCGCATTGTGTACGCTAATACTTGAGCTGAGGGTTACCGATGACACAAGGGCGGGTAGGCCCGAAAACTGCGCATCGCCCGCATAGGTTGCCGGCCCGTTTACGGTAATATATAAGATTTCGCCAGCCCGTTGACTAAAGCCGACCGTGCCACCCCCCGCAACACCGCTGCTCGCCTGGGCGAACACGGCAGCATAGTACCCGCCGGGGCGGGCATTAGCGGGTGGCGACACTGTATAGTTCAGCGTGACAACACCTTGTGGCGCTACCGTAGCAGCCTGTGGCGTCACATGCACCCACGTATCGGCGCGCACGGCTTGGTCAACGTGCGAAAAGATTGGGCTATATTGTTCCCCTGTCACAAAATAGGGGCTCACATAAAATGTCATCGTGGCAGGGCTATTACCCTGATTGGCGACTGTCATGGTGCCCTGGTAGCGAGCGCCCGGGTTGAGTGATAGCGCAGCAGAGACCGGACTAATTGTCAGCGTTTGCTTTGGAGCGGCAAATGCTAGCTGGGCTGGCGCGCAACTTGCTACCGCAGCCCCCATTGCTGCCGCACAAAGCCATAGCCTGCCCCTGCGCCACCAATTAACGGTGGAGTGTATTTTCGGTGCCGCCACCATATGACCCCGAGCTGTAACCGCTCCGTTGGCTTGTTGGCTTGCGGTCAAAGGCAGTAAATAAGTTTAATATATAGCCACCACCCAACAATAAAACCGCAGCAATGCCAATGTGCTGCAAAAATTCTTTGCGGGTCATTGATTTTTCAAATATGTCGGCGACGTAATGATTGATTTTCATTGTTTGTATGTGGTTCTGTTATTGCGCATAGTGTAGCATAAGCGCCATAAAAAGCGCAAGTATATTACCCCCGTACAGAAATGCCGTCGATGGTGCCCTGCCGCGGCGGCTGCGTACGCACCGCGAGGCGCGGCAGTGGGCGGTCCGCAGTCTGCCCAGCCACCCGGCGTCTTTCGGTGTTCCCAGCCCTGGCTGCCCGTATGCCGTCCATACTGCGCAAGCCGGGGCGTACCTGCGGTGCTGGCGCGGCCCGCGGCGGCGCAGGTGCAGCAGTAGGTGGCGAGGCCGGCGCCCCCGTGTCAACAAAATCTGGCAAATCAAGCGCCAACGGGTGCTCCTGCTGTGCCGCCGCACGCTGTTTACGGGCACGGCTTTTTAACCACACAAGTACAACGCCAAACTGGTACATAATAACAATCGGCATAGCGAGCAATGTCTGGTTTACGACGTCTGGTGTTGGCGAAGCAATGGCGGCAATAATAAATGCGGCAAGTATGACATGCCCCTGTAACCCCATTAATTTTGAGGGCTTGAGCGGTGTCACGGAATCAATAAGCAGCAGTACGAGCGGCAGCTGGAACAAAAGCGCACCCGTAATAATATAAGCCATCACGAATGAAAGGTACGAATCAATCGTGAGCATTGGGTTAATATGGTATAAATTAAGGCCTGTCAAAAAATACAGCGCGCCGGGCAGCACAACAAAGTACGCAAACGACACGCCAACAAGCGCTAATATGAATGACAGGCTGGTATACAAAACGACTTTTTTACGCTCGACCCGCTGCATAGCAGGCATAATAAACTGATAAATTTGGTATATGATCACCGGCAGCGCAGCAATAAACCCAACGTACATGCAGACCTGCATAATAAAGCCGAATGCCCCGGCCGGGGTCAGGTAGACCAGTTGATGCTTGGTGCCCAACGGCTTAACCAACACCGCAACAATCTGATCAAAAAAAGGGTACGCTGCGGCCGACGCAAGCAAAAAGGCAACAGCAACCCAGGTCAGCCTAACCTGGAGCTCGTGCACATGTTCAAGGAATGTAACGGGAATGGATTCTGTGCGAGTAGCTTTATGCCTTTTTGTCTTTGTTTGTATCAGTTTTTTCATCGCCGTCCTTTAATGCATCGCGAAATTCCTTGGTAGAACGACCAAGGCTGCGGGCAAGCTCGGGCAGTCGTTTCGCGCCGACGAGCAGCAATAAAATGACTAAGATAAGAATCAACTCTGGTACGCCTATATCTGGCATATGCACCTTCTCCTTGTTAGTTACACATTGTTTAGTATATAGTAAACCGCTTATCCCTAAAAAGCAAGGCAGCAGGGCGCCTATTCACGCCTGAGCATCACCGTAAATGCTTCGCTTGGGATATCCACTTTACCAAACCGTTTCATCCGCTTTTTGCCACGCGCCTGCTTGGCAAGCAGCTTCTTTTTACGGCTCACATCACCACCGTACAGGTAGCCGGTCACGTCTTTGCGGTAGGCGCCGATATCTTCGCGCGCAATAAACTTGCCCCCAATTGCCGCCTGTAAACTTACCTCAAAACTCTGGCGCGGAACCACATCCTTGAGCTTTTTTGTGACTTCACGCCCCAGTGCCAGCGACTCGCTGCGGTGGCACATAATACTGAGCGCATCAATTATTTCGCCCGACACGTAAAAATCAACTCGCACCAAATCTTCAATCCGGTAGCCATCGAGCTCATAGTTAAAGCTACCATATCCGCTGGTGACACTTTTTAGTTGATCATAAAAATCAGTGAGCAAGTTTGCAAGGGGCGCCTCAAAGCTAATGAGCGCTCGCTCGTCAATGTAGCTTAGGTTCTTTTGCTGGCCACGCTTGCCGACAATCAGCTGGATCACCGCACCAATGTAGTCTTTGGGCACGACAATTTCGCCGCGGATCCATGGTTCAGCGATATCCAATACCATACTGCGGTCGGGCAACTCACTCGCCGATTTAATATCCAGTTTTTCACCACTCGTTAACGAAACATGGTAGTCGGTGCTTGGATTTGTCACAATTAAATCAAGGTCGTATTCACGCTCAAGTCGCTCGCGCACAATATCCATATGGAGCAGTCCCAAAAAACCAATCCGAATGCCATAGCCAAGTACGGGGGAATTTTCCAGTTCGAACTGCAGCGCTGAGTCGCTCAGGCTTAGTTTTTCAATCGCGTCTTTTAAGTCTTGGTAATCTTCGTTGCTCACCGGGAAAAAGCCGGCATACACAAATGGCTGAACATTTTTATAGCCAGGCAGCGCTAGCTCTGACTGTTGCGCGCCGCGCACCGTGATTGTATCGCCCACATTGGCATCGCGCGTAGTTTTAAGGTTTGTCACAATATAGCCGATTTCGCCAGCTTCAAGCGCAGGGTCAGGCGACATTTTGGGCGATAAATGGCCCACTTCGAGCGCAAGGCTATGTGCGCCAGTAGCCAGCATATGGATTGCGTTATCTTTGCCAATACTGCCATCAACGACGCGAACATACAGAATCACACCACGGTAATCGTCGTAGTAGCTGTCAAAAATTAAGGCCCGCGTCGGCCGATCAGCCCCGCCCGCCGGGGCGGGCACTCGTTCAACAATAGCGTCGAGTACCTGGTCCACGTTTTCACCAGTTTTTGCGCTTATTTTTATTATGTCGCTTTCGGCACAGCCAAGCAGATTAATCACCTCCCTGCTCACACGTGGCACATCGGCCGCGGGCAGATCAACCTTATTTAACACAGGAATAATCACCAGGTTTTGCTCAAGCGCCAAGTAGACGTTCGCCAGCGTTTGCGCCTGGACGCCTTGGCTCGCATCAACGACCAGCACCGCGCCCTCGCAAGCCTGTAAACTGCGGCTGACTTCGTAGCTAAAATCGACGTGGCCCGGCGTATCAATCAAATTCAAATCACAATCACGGTAGCGCATACGTACTGGCGCGAGCTTAATGGTAATACCCTTCTCTCGCTCAAGCTCCATGCTGTCCAGCAGTTGGCTTTTCATGTCACGTTTATCGACGGTTGCGGTCTGCTCCATCATGCGGTCGGCAAGGGTGCTTTTGCCGTGATCGATATGAGCAATAATGCAAAAATTACGTATGTGCGATTGGTCCATTTAGCGGCCCTTGACTCCAGCCCGCCCAAATAAAATCTTTCTCGCTCGTTCAATCACCGGTGTTGCCTCGCCCAGTTTTAGGTGGTGACTCACCCACACATAAAAGGCAAAGCTAATAAAACTAATCAGAGCAAACTTAGGGAATATCG
Source organism: bacterium (assembly GCA_021781475.1). Taxonomy (GTDB): domain Bacteria; phylum Patescibacteriota; class Saccharimonadia; order Saccharimonadales; family Saccharimonadaceae; genus Saccharimonas. Next base: position 21,150 of record JAJXWT010000003.1, on the reverse strand, counting down.
ACCAAAAGCCACTATCGTTGCTTTGAATCTGAAACGTCCTCACGCCGATATACGTCACCACCGCAGTAAGCAGAGTGGCGCCCAGCATGCGCCCAACGGCATGGACAAACTGAAAATCGAATAGCCCCGGCACCTTGCGGCCCATCAGCACATATAAAATCACAACCTCGAACACCGCCATAATTGACTGTGCCCACGCCAACCCGTACGCCCCAAAACCGAGTACTCGGGTAAAGACTATGGCAAGAACAATGTTAAAGAAAATCGAAAAACACGATACGTAAAGTGGCGTGCGCGTGTCTTGGTGCGCATAAAATGTGCGGGCGCCAATGTGATACATAGTCCGGAATAACATTGCCACAATTAAGGCGCCCAGGATTCCTGCAATGAGTGGCGCGCCATCTTCTACCAAAAAGCGCGATAAGTAACCACGACCAAAAAACATAACCACCGAAACCGGTAACGCAATCCAAATAATCATGCGGATAATACGGCGCAGTTCAGTACGAAGACGCTGCGTGTCCTTATTTGCAACCGCGTCAGACATACTCGGGAAAAAGGCGTTGCTCACGCTCACGCCAATTAGGTTGACTGGCAAAAGTGCTAATGTTGAGGCCTGCTGAAAGGCACGGATTGTCCCAGCCGCCATGCCGGAAGCAAGGTTAGTCTCAACAAGCCCGTTAATATAATCCAGCCCCTGGTCAAGGGACCTCGCCGGCAACAATCGTAACACTTGGCGGAACCCGGTGTTTTTCCAGTAAATCTTAAATTGGTAATCAAACCCAAGCCCCATAAGGCCAATTGCGCTCACTAATAGCTGCAAAATTGACCCAAGCACCACACCGAGCGCGACGCCCATAATGCCACCATCAAACACCTGCCAGCCAAAAATATTAATGCCGCCCGTAAAGAACTGCGCGCCAATGATAATCCCAATGTTATACAGCGCAGGCGCCATGGCATAAAACGTAAAGCGGCCAACTGCCTGCTGCATACTGGCAATTACCGTCGCAATAGCGAACAAGAATGGGTTGATAGCGATAACGCGCATCATGCTAATCGCAAGCGCCTGGCCTGATTCGCTCATGTCTGGCACGATCGCTCGCACCAACGGGTCAGCAAATACCATAATCAAAATGCTGGCAATGAGCGTGATGAGCGCCATAAAGTTAATTAAGCTCGAACTGAGCTCCCATGCCGATTTCCACTTACCCTTGGAAAGCTTTTCGTTAAATACTGGTATAAACGACACACTGAGTGCACCGCTCACCAGCAAAAAGTACATGAAATCAGGCACTAAAAAGGCGGTGGTATAGGCATCGAGCCCGATCTTATAGTTACCGTAGTACATACGGTTTAATAAGCGGTCGCGATAAAAGCCCAACAGGCTCGCGAACAGCGTCGAGCCCGACAGCAGCATGGCTGCCCACTTAACCGACAGCTTACTGTTAACAATCGCAACCGCCTGCTTTACCCTATTGCGCCGTGCCGCCATACCAACGTGCCCTATGCTTTAGTTAATAAAGCATAGCCTCCTTTGGCACAACAACATCTTTCAATAGTTCGGCCGCCTCATCTTCTTCGATTGTTTCCTGCTGGAGCAACACGTCTTTCAACTTTTCGAGTGCCGCACGGTTTGCCCTTAGTACAATTTCCGCACGCTTATCAGCCTCTTTAATCAGCGCAGCGACTTCAAGGTCGATTTCCTTTGCGGTTGCATCACTGTAGGGGCGATCATGGGTAATCTTATCAAATACATTCGCCGCGTTTTCGGCATGGAACACCTGGTCGCGCAGCTTGCTCCCCATTCCCTGTTCAATCACCATATCACGTGCGATATCCGTTGCATTTCTTAGGTCGCTACCAGCACCCGTTGTAATGCCGTCGTTGCCATAAATAATTTTTTCGGCGACACGGCCACCCATCGCGCGCGATAGGATATCCTTGAACTGATACACGCTTGTGTAGCTGCGGTCTTCGGGTGGCAAGAACCATGTCACGCCACCGGTACCCCCGCGCGGGATAATTGTGATCTTGTGCACCGGGTCGCTATCTGGGAGCGCGTGGCCCACAATGGCGTGGCCAGCTTCGTGGTACGCGGTAAGCGACTTTTCTTTTTCGTTCATCACCTTCGCTTTTCGCTCAGGACCAATCGCAACTTTTTCGAATGCTTCGGTAATGTCTTTGTTCGAAATAATTTTTGAATTACGGCGAGCCGCAATAATTGCCGCCTCATTCGCAATATTAGCAAGGTCAGCACCACTGCTGCCGGCCGTTTTTGCAGCAAGCCTATCAAGGTCGGCGGCACTGTCGATTGGCTTATTTTTAAAGTGTACCCGTAAAATCTCCTCGCGGTCCTTGCGCTCCGGCAGTGTAATCGTGGTGTGCCGGTCAAAACGCCCTGGGCGCAAAAGGGCAGGGTCGAGCACATCAGCGCGGTTGGTCGCCGCAACGACAATAACATTCGTCCCGGTTTCAAAACCGTCCATCTCTACCAGTATTTGGTTCAGCGTCTGTTCGCGCTCATCGTGGCCACCGCCCATACCGCTGCCGCGGCGACGCCCAACGGCGTCAATTTCGTCAATAAAGATAATGCATGGCGCGTTCTTTTTGGCTTTTTGGAACAAGTCGCGTACACGGCTCGCACCCACGCCAACGAACATTTCTACGAATTCGCTACCGCTAATGCTAAAGAACGGCACATTTGCCTCACCGGCAACAGCACGCGCCAACATAGTTTTGCCGGTCCCCGGAGGCCCAACCAGCAATATGCCCTTTGGAATCTTAGCGCCAAGGCTTTCATACTTTTTTGGGTGCTTCAAAAAATCAACCACTTCTTCGAGATCTTGCTTAGAATTGTCATTGCCGGCAATATCTGCAAAGGTCACGCGCTCTTTGTCGAGCCCGTATAGCTTTGCCTTGCTTTTGCCAAATCCCATCGCTTGGTTATTTTGCCCTTGAGCCTGGCGCATCATAAACAGGAACAAGCCCCCAATAAGCAAGACTGGCAGTACCACCGTGCCCAGCACGGTCCACACCATTGAGCTCGTTTGCGAAACCGGCTGTACGTCTATTTGTGTCTTGTTTGGCTGGAGCCCTTGGTCCTGCAACAATCCATCCTGCTTTATGGCATGGATTGTTGGTTTGTCCTCGCCTTTTTTAACTGCTAAAACATCGTTCCCTTGCACAATCAGCTTTGAGATATCGCCCGAGTTCGCCATTTGCACGACCTCGCTGATTGGCTTATCTTGGAGGTTTGTCTGCGGGTTGAGCGCCGCCCAAATCCCTAAACCAATAAAAATAATTATCGCCCAAAATACAGTAAAGCGGAGCGAATTGGCAATCTTTTTCTTTGGTGGTTGCTTAGCCATAGTCAAGTATCCTCGTTTTCGTTATCGGCAGTCAGACATAAAATCTATCTACTATATATATTGCTTATTGTAGCACTTTCACTGAGAAATCACGAGTAGCAAAGCACAAGACAATTTTGCCCCCGGCATGATAATGGCTACCAGCTTGCGCGGTTTTGACCGCAATCAGCGCTCGTTCTAATTGTGGCCGCTGTAGCCGGGCGCCCCCCGCATACTCAATATATTGTCCAAGTAGCTCAACTGCGCAATCTTGCTCAATATGTGTCAAAAGATACCGCACAGAATCGTTTTGACTCAAAATACCGCGGGCTTCCTGTGCGATACGCGCCCGCAGCTCGACCTGTCGGTTCCGTAAACGCAATAGCTCTGTGCGATCTTTGGCCTGCAGGCGTGGGCGTAGCCGGGCACGGACCCGGTTGCGTAAATAGCGCAAATCACGGTTTGTCTTGTCCTCAACCCACTCAAGGTGCTCACGGAGTGCATATTGATACAGGTCGGCCTTTGCGTACCCGAGGAGTGGCCGATACAGGCCTGGTCGGCTCAGTACGGCCAAGCCGCGCCACCCGGTGCCGCGCGCCATATTAATCGCAATCGTCTCAGCAAGATCATCACCGTGGTGGGCGGTTGCAATATCGGCACCGTAGCGCCGTGCCACTGTAAACAAAAAATCGTATCGCCCTTGTCGCGCCCGTAGCTCGCTGGCATTAGGCCCCAGGTCCAATGACGTTTGCTCATAGGGGCAACCGTACAAAGCGGCAAGCGCGTGCACAAACCGGGCATCTTCGGCGCTGTCATCGCGGATGCCATGCTCGACATGCGCAACAATGACATCGTGCCCACCCTTTACTAGCATGTGGAGCAATACGACGCTATCGACGCCGCCACTTACGGCCGCAATATATCGCGCCACACTAGTAAAGCGCCTTACCCGCTTTGTACCCAGCCCAAACACCCAGTATACCGCCGACAACGCTCCCAACAATCGACCAGCCGACTTTTCCATTTTGGCTCAGGGGAAACAAAAAGGGCAACAAGCTACCAACAGTGGTGCCAACAAACATGCCAATCATGACCCATGTTTTTATACTCATACACCCCATTATACTGCCTGGGGCAACACACGCCCACACCAAATATTACAGGTACCGAGTACTCCCAAAGGGAATTTTTGTTTTCACAATTGCATGCGACGCAAGCGTATGGGCGCTGTGGATTGTGTATTCACCGTACCGCTGGTTAATCTCATCAACCGCACCGCTTATCCGCCGATCGCGCGCTAACGCATCGCCAAAGAACGAAAGCTGATCGCCAAGGCTATCATGCAAGTGGTACGCATGAACACCAATTTCCCGCACGACACCAGCCGGTGCCGACGCAAACAGCTGGCTTATGATAGCCCAGATAGCCTGGTCGCTAAAAAAGGGCAGGGGAGCAAGGTACTTTTGGTGCCAGTAATTCCCCTTGCGCCCCCATCGCCCGTTTGATTCCCCCAACCCCGCGACGCCCTCGATTCGGGCATACACCCCGACGCCACGCGCGCACTTACCCTGGCCCCGTAATTTCGCGCCAGTTGCCTCGGTAAGCGTATGGAGCCGGGCCACCACCTCGCTGCGCGGCACATTCCGGCCCTCCATGACATACTGCCGACCACACGTCTGGAGCTCATGGGGCTCGTCGTCAACTTCCCAGCCCCTTAGGCGCTGGTGCCACTGGTAGCCAACCACGCTCTTAAACACCACCTTCGCCAAAAGCTCCGCATCGGCATCCAAAAACTGCAGTGGGGTATAGATACCCACTGCGTTTAAGCGGCGCTCATTGTGGTACGCAATACCCGTAAGGTCAGTGAGCTGCAGCCCCAAAAAAATGTCCCTTATATTGTGCGACGTTAACTCATCCATGCCATCCGGCTTATGCAACCCCGCCGCGGTTTTTGCCAAAAATCGGTTCGTCCCAATACCAACGTTACAACGCATCACGCTCCCTATTTCATTTTTCAGGCGCGCCTTAATCTCCTGGCCAACCTCCCACATCGACCGCGACCGTATTGCTGCTGTCGTGCGATTAAAATCAATCACACCCTCGTCAATACTTTTCATGGCAACGCTTGGGCTGTAATCGCGCATAATCGCCATGAGCTTATGGTACACATAGCGATATTTTGGCGGGTCACTTTCAACACCAATAATACCCGGGCACAGTTTTTGCGCGTCTTTCAGCCGCATGCCAACTTTTACGCCCATTGCTTTTGCCTCGTAACTCGCCGTGACAATGGCAGTATGTTCCGTGCGCCGGTTTACAACTGCAATCGGCCGGCCGCGTAAACGGGGGCGCGCCTGCTGCTCCACAGTTGCAAAACAGCTATTCAGGTCGATATGCATGACCAGCGGGCGGGCAGGGGAGTACTCGCCCTCGCCTTTCATCCCCTATCCCCTTCGCGCGTCAGGCGCCACGCTAGGCGCTCACTATCAAATTCCAGGCGGTAATCCGCCTGATCATCCGTCACATCAAATACATGCACCATGCGGCGACCCGGGTGAGTGGGGTGGCGCAGGCCAATTTCCGTAATCACAACTTCCCGACCCCCCGCCCGCCGAAATTTTACCGGCCGACAAGGGTTTATACCTTCGCCAAATGCGGCCACCACCTCCACGCGCTCATTTAAAAAGAGTTCGTCGTTCATTTTACTTAGCCTTTAGCCGACAGGCCTGCTGCTGTCGTTTCAGCAAAAATTCTTGCATACGTTTTTTTAATAAACTATCAATCCGCTCTGGTCGGCGACAAGTCCGCGGCGTTTCAATATACGGCTTAGATTCATCATTCATTTCAAGTAATCTCCAATATGCATATTAGAGAACGTGTGCTTAAAATGTGTTGCCCGTCCCCTCGCCCCGTTCCCTGGCGATTCGTCCGTAGACAACTGATGATCCATTGGCGAGGGACGCTTGCTCGAAACGAGTAGTGAGTATCACCTGGAAGTAACTTTATTATAGCAAAAGTGCGCTGTTCCTGCATGTGGCAAAACTGTAACTTTTTATGCCAGCCAAGGCGCCATTCGCGGCGACTCTTTAAATATTCCGCTACCCCTGCTATAATCATGTAAGTTCAGTTCCGCGCCAAGGGAAAAGAGCACGAGAAAAACCACGGGTTTGTCTCCATTCACGGCACCATAGCTCAGCTGGTTAGAGCGTAGGACTCATAAGCCTAAGGTCGGTGGTTCGAGCCCACCTGGTGCTACCAAAGTAAAAAGGTCACGCATTGTGGCCTTTTTACTTTGGTAAGCCTCACAGCTCAGACCAACGACTTTTCTGCTGGCTGCACTAAACTTTATACACCGCTCGCGCGCGTTGGCGTGTTCAGTGTAAACAACCGGGCTAAACCCCAGGCAATCAACGCATACACAATAATTGCAATTATGCTTGCTGTGTCAAAAAAGAACTGCCCGTAGGTTGGCGCTGGGAAAATACCAATGAACGGCGCAGCAAAAAAACCCGAAACCGCGTACACAAAATCAACAAAACCGCTGCCGCGATTTGCGCCAAACAGCAGCAAAACTACCCGCAAGGCCAAAAAGGCAATAATAAATCCGGCCACGTACCACACCACACGACGCGCCACAATCCGTGAATCAGCCGTTGAAGTGCCAGTGGTTACTGACCGCCTACGCTGTATATTATCGCCGCTATCTGTCACTACCTGGTGCTCTTCGACTGTTTGTTCTGACTCATCCATGCTGCCTCTCCTTATTGTTATACCCCTGATTGTATCGTGGTACACCAGGGGTATATAGGATTTTTTTCACAAAACCGCAGCGACTATAGCTCAACGCCAGTAAAGCGTTCGTCGTTCAAGCGGGCGACAAAACTACCAAGCTGTTCTGCTGTTCGCTCAACATTCCAGGTGTCAATCCGTTCCATATTGTTAACGTTCCTTTTTTTGTTTTTGTTGCTGTTATGCTTTGATATTATCATAAGCTTTGTTTTTTGTCAATAGTGTGTCACGGAATGCGTCATCACTTTACATTTTTATCTTGCTTATGGTATAACTATCGGTAAGGGTATTAACACAAACATGACCGCACTCAACCTTTTTGCTATCATTATGCTCGCCGCACTCATTCACGCGAGTTTTCAGCTCGGCATTAGTTTGCTCACCCTACTGAGTGGGCACTCGCTTGGCGCCAAATCTCGCCACCGAAAACTCTTGAGCCTAACGGGCAGCTTTACGCTCGGCGCTGCCACTATGACCGCGCTCCTACTCTGTTCATTCGCCTACGCCGCGGTTGTTTTTTACGGCACGACAGTCCCGGCGCTCGTGTGGGCAGTTACAAGCGGCCTTTTAGCAGGCATTGGCGTGGCCGTATGGGTGTTCTACTACCGCCGTGGCGCGGGCACTGCCTTGTGGATGCCGCGGCCGATTACCGCCATGCTCTACACGCGCGTCAAATCAACAGGTTTTGCCGCCGAATCGTTTAGCCTTGGCCTTACCAGTGTCGTCGCAGAAATTATATTTGTTGCCGGGCCACTTATTGCCGCTAGCCTTTCGCTCGCAGAGCTCCCTCGCTCCCTCCAGGCGTTAGGTGTGGTAAGTTACGTGTTGGTTGCAACCCTGCCGCTTGTTGTTATTACCATGCTGATTGGTGGCGGCCACAAAATCAGCCGCATTCAAAAGTGGCGCGAAAACAACAAACGCTTTTTGCAAGTTGCCGGGGGCACCGCACTACTCGTACTTGGGTACTACGTGTATGCCAATATTGTGGTGGCACAGCTTGCACTGCGGGGGGTAGCATCGTGACTGATATTCTAAAGCGGGACGGAAAACGCGCTACCGAACCATACAACCGAGCAAAACTCGAGCACAGCCTACAAGCCGCGCTCCACAGTGTAAAAGCGCCCGCCGGTCAGGCCGAAGATACCGCACGCGCCGTGTGTGACCGTGTCGAACAGTGGCTATTGGGCCGCCACGAAGTAACCGCTCACGACCTGCGTCGTAAGGCTGCCGAAGCGCTAGAACCACTCCACCCCGACGCTGCATTCATATACAAAAATTATAAAACAATCATGTAAGGAGCCCCAGGACACATCATGGCTAAAAAACACCCATTTGATTACGACCTCATTGTTGTCGGTAGTGGCGCCGGTGGAAGCGCAGCAGCAACAATCGTCGCAAAAGAAGGTAAAAAGGTTGCTGTTGTTGAGGCCGACAAGTTTGGCGGTAACTCACCCAACTGGAGCGACGTCCCAATGCACGCCTTTTTGCAGGCCATGCAGCTATATGATACCGCCCGCCAGGGTTCACGGTTTGGCCTCCGCACAAACACTGTTGGCTACAATTACCCAAGCCTACGCGCCTGGAAAGACCTCGCCGTTGAGCGCACCGGTACCGCTGGCAACCGCGCCTTTTACCATAGCCAAGGTATCGATACCTTTGAAGGCAAAGCGCACTTTTTAAGCCCAAATGAAATCTCTGTCAACCGGCGCCATATTAGCGCAGAACACTTTTTAATTGCCACCGGTTCTGAATGGGAGCGCCCCCCGATTATCGGCCTTGATAAGCTGCCCTACCTAACACCGCGCAGCATACTTGAGCAGCTTAAGCCACCGCGCAGCCTGTATATTGTCGGTGGTGGTGGCGTGGGCGTAGAAATTGCCCAGCTTATGGCAACATTCGGCACAAAAGTCTATATCGCCGAAATTGCCGGGCGACTTTTGCCACACGAAGACGAAGAAGCAGGCGACCTGATTGCACAACTACTCACCGAGAAAGCCGGTGTGACAGTGCTCACCCATGCCCGGACTATTTCGGTTGTAAAAGATAGCCTTGGTGGGTATAAAATCACCTATTCGCGCGGCGAAACGGAAAAATCACTCAAAGCAGAGGCAATTTTAGTTGCCGGGAACCGCCTACCGGCGATTGATCTTGGCCTCGAAAACGCACACGTCAACTACACGCAAGCCGGTATTGCCACCGATACCACCCTGCAAACAAGCGCCAAACACATTTACGCCGCCGGGGATGTGCTTGGGACAAACCACCACACCCATACTGCGCTCCTTGAAAGCCGCGTGGCCGCCTATAATATCCTCCACAAAGGGCGGGTCACCCCTGATTATGCCGGCACACCCACCGTTGTGTTTACCGCTCCACAAGTTGCTTCGGTTGGCTTATCGGCAGACGATTGTTTAAAGCGTGACCTTCATGTTGACACTGCGCTCGCGCCACTCAGTATTATTGCGCGCAGCAACACGAGCGATTTTAAAGATGGCTTTGTAAAGTTAATCGCCGACAAGAAAGGGGTTATTTTAGGCGGCACAATTGTCGCCCCCGATGCTCCTGATATGATTGCCGAGCTGAGCCTCGCCGTACGCCTTGGGCTCACTGCCAGTCAACTTGCCACCACACCGCATGCCTTTTTGAGCTGGAGCGAAGCGGTGCGCGTCGCCGCTAGTAAACTCGCCAAGTAAAAAGCTGGTCCTTAGGACCGACCCTTTACTTGGTTGCGGGGGCAGGATTTGGCGGAGCGCCGCGAACAAAAAGGAGCTTGCTCATTTTTGAAGCAAGTGGAGGAGCGATGACTTTAGCCGGAGCGACCTGCGGCACGCAAGCTTTAGCTTGCGGTAGTCGCAGGTTTGAATTTTGCTTGCGCAGCAAAGAAAAAGCCCCAGTCCATCTGGACTCGGGCTTTTTCTATGGTTGCGGGGGCAGGATTTGAACCTGCGACCTTGTGGTTATGAGCCACACGAGCTGACCGGGCTGCTCCACCCCGCGTTACAACTTGCTATTGTAGCAAAATCAGCCTACTTTTGCAACGCTTGGCTTCCGGCGGCACTCGCCCCAACCAAAAAGCTCACCCACTGGTTAAAATTGCTTGGCGGCTGGCTTATGGCCTTTTGCACCGCTGGTTGCTGCTCTTGCTTGGCAGCGGCACTATTGGGCGGCAAAATCAGCTCTTTTTCGCCCGGGCTGGCGAGCCCAAGGTGTTCACGCGCGGCTAAATCTTGGTATTCGGTACTTTTGTAGTAATTTTGTTGGTACTGCATGGTCGCAACCTGTAACTGCAGTAGCTGCTCTTGCTGCTTTTGGTCGTCAACGCTCCGCTGCAGCGCATAATTTCGCTGCATCATCGTGACCGACCCCCATGCCCAGCCAGCGGCGATTAAAAGAGCAAGCACCACCACGATATTGTTCATTGTGAAGTAGGTGTGCTTAAAGCGGTAATAGGTTACTTTTATTTTTTGCATGCTAACCATATGCGTTATCTTATTATAGCCTAAAAGGGTTAAATGGGCTATAATACCCAAGTAGCCTCGGGGGTGTAGCTCAGGGGTTAGAGCAGCGGGCTCATAACCTGTTGGTCGATGGTTCGATCCCATCCACCCCCACCATACTAATGAGTTTTAAACAAAGCACCGCATACGTATCGTACGCGGTGCGATTTTGTGGCTACAGGAATTATTTTGCTATGGCAAACCAATCGCGGGAACGAACAAGCAACCCGGCGCCCACGAGCACCGCGGCCGCAGCCCCCACCATGTAGAGGTATTCGTTTTCGCCAGTACTTGCAAGCATCGGCGTAGCTGTCGTTGTGGTCGTTGGTGTGGTCGTTGTCGCACCCCCGCCCCCAGTTGTTGCGGTTGTGACTGGTACTGATGCAAAAATGCTCGAAAGGCCAGTTGTTGGTGAGGTTGCATACACCACCACCTGGTCGCTCGCCGTAAGGGTAACACTGCTTGGGATTCCAATGCTAAAGGTGCCACCACTTGTCGAGCTTGTTGATGCGGTGTTGTAATTAGGGAACACCGCAGTGACTGCGTTGCTTGGCGTTACTGTGCCTGCTACGGCAACCGACGTTGTCGTAACTGAGCCGACCACTGGCTGTGCCGTTGCCGGCATAGCGGCTTTCCATATCGATCCGCTGTAGTTAGCTACATACACGTTCGCGCCATCGGCCGATGATGCCGCGACTGCCCACTGCGGGCTCGCACTCGTTGCTGGTATAGAGGCAGCAGCCCAGGTTGCGCCAGTGTCGGCAGATGTATACACACCCCCAGCCCACGCGCCAGCGACTGCGTGAGTGCCGTCTTGGGTTGTTGCGAGCGCATCCCAGTTAGCGGTCGGAGCGCTTGTGAGTACCCACGTTGCACCGCTGTCAGTTGATTTATAAATACCACCACCATATTTTGCAGCATAGACGGTTTGGCCGTAGTACGATGTCGCAACGCCTTCCCAGGCGGTCGATGTTGGTGCAGTAGTTTGGGTCCAGGTGGCGCCACTATCGTGCGTTACGTAAATGCTACCGCTGTTTTGCACCGCATATGCTGTCGTGCCGTCGTGCGACGCTGCAACTGCATACCAGCTGCCATTTGGCGCTGTCGTTTTACTCCAGGTTGACCCACTATCACCAGAGGTATAAATGCCGCCGCCACTTTGCACCGCGTATACACGGCTGCCGTCTTGTGAGGTTGCCATGCCCTTCCACGACGCGCCTGTTGGCGCAGTGGCCTGTGTCCAGGTAACACCGCTGTCGCTCGAAATGTAAATACTCCCGCCACTTTGCGATGCATAAACATGCGCACCATTTGCCGATGTCGCCATCCCCTCCCAATACAGGCTCGAGGAGCTTGGGGCGCTTGTGAGTGCCCAACTAGATCCACCATTGGTCGTTGCGTACACGCCACCACCGTCGCGTCCGGCATAGGTGTGCGATCCGTCTTGTGAGGTTGCCATAGACGCCCAGTAGGTAGAGGGATCTGGAGCGGCTAGCTGGCTCCAGGTGGCGCCACTATCCGAAGACCCATAAATACCACCGCTATACTGCGCCGCATACACATAGGCGCCGCTTTGCGATGTTACAATACCACTTTGCCACGCCGACCCAGTGTTTGGGTCACTCGCTGGGGCGCTCGTAAGTGCCCAGGTGGCGCCGCTGTCGGTTGAAGCGTAAATACCATTTGCGCTATCAGTTGCGTATACGTAGGTGCCCGTGCCGGAGGTGGTAATGCCGTCCCACTGTGTCGCTGTTGAGCTTGGAGCGCTCGTAAGTGCCCAGGTGGCGCCGCTGTCGGTTGAAGCGTAAATACCACCCCCGTACAGTGCCGCGTATACATGCGTGCCGTCAAGTGATGTTGTTACACCCTCCCAAAATGTATTCGCAACCATAGGGGCGCTGGTTTGGGTCCAGGTGGCGCCGCTGTCGGTTGAGGCATAAATGGCGCCACCGCTGCTAGACTGGGCGGCGTACACATGAGTGCCGTCCTGTGATGTTGCAATACTATACCACTGAGCACTCGGCGCGCTGGTTTGGGTCCAGGTGGCGCCGCTGTCGGTTGACATGTAAATACCGCCCGTGCTTTGGGTCGCATATACAACCGCGCCAGTCGACGAAGTCGCGACAGACCACCATGGCCCACTCGGCGCGCTGGTTTGGGTCCAGGTGGCGCCGCTGTCGGTTGACATGTAAATACCGCCGCTATGCTGCACGGCGTAGATAACTGTGCCGCTTGCCGATGTCGTAATGGTTTCCCACGAGCCACTCGGCGCACTAGTCTTCGCCCACGTTGCGCCATAGTTAGTCGAAGCGTAAATGCCGCCGCCCGTGCCCTGTACTGCATACGCATGCGAGCCATCAGAACTGGCAGTAATCCAATACCATGAATACGAAGAACCTTGTATAGACGCCGTCCGCGACCATGTATACGTTGATGTTGCGCTGGCCACCGGTGCGACCATAAACGCAGCTGCAAGCAATGCCGCCAGAACCAATCGTACTGTTTTTGCAACCGGCGCTACTACGCGCCAAAGTGTTTTCGTTTGAGCCATACTGTCCCGTCGTGTCGTTTTTGTTACCCACTTACCCATTTGTCCTTATTTAACAACAGGGGGTGTAGAAATACAATATAGGCATAACCACAACGGGGCACTATACGCCCCAGCCACTGAAGGTTTAGCGGCCCCTACGATAAGTTAAGCCAGTTACTGGTTGCGCAAATCACCCCAACCAGCAGCGCGCTCAATTGGGCTGAGTGTTTCGGGCTCACTCGATTGAAGTGCTTGTTCTGTAGCCCCTCGCCCAAGTGCCACTTGGCGCCTGGCTAAGCGTTCTTGGGCAACTGCCGACACGTTAGCTGAGTCATTAGGGTTATACTCGCCAAGCCCTAGGTACCTCGCTATAAGTCTATTCGCTTCGTTTCCAAGATTCTTTGCGTCCGCGCGAAGCTCTTGAGCAGACCTGTACTGCTTACGCCCACGTCTCAGCCTCGCCTCGGCTTCCATCTTTGCGCACTGCAAAAGCAGGTTCTCTATCTGTGTCGTTATGTCTTTCACTGTGGCGCCAACCTCACCGTCTGAAGTGATCGATGGCTGATTAGGCAAAAAATCCGGCAGTGTCATAATTACTTTTGTTATAGCACAAAAGTAAAATAAAGTCAATATTAAAAGCCCCCCGCCAAGCAACCTACACAGGTGCCCGGCAATGGGGGCTTTTTTGGCACCTGTTTGTTTGTGTTTTTAGCATAACCCCAATTGGCATAAAAGCGCAAGTATTTTATAAAAACAAACGCCCCGCAGAATATGCGGGGCTGGTTTGTTGGTATGTTATACCTTATTTGCTTTTTTTCGAAACGGTCAAAAAGCCGTTGCGTGGGTTTTCTTTGACAACGCGATCTTCTGGTAGGTCGCAAGGAGCGCCCTTTGCGTTCTTTTCTACCTTAGCGAAAAAGTAGATTGTTTGTGGTTTGCCACCGCGTAGAGTGACTTCTGTCTTGTGCAAGTAGTATTTGACGCCTTTAGAGTTAGTGTGACTGTAAGCCATATTGGTTATACCTCCTATTAGTATCTTACATTGATTAGGTTATACCGGGGAGCAACCCTTGTCAACACCTATACACCCCTGTAGTAGTGTTTTAACAGGAGTTTTAGCACCACAAGACTCACCGATCGCACGACAATAATTAGGGCAATCACGAAACACGCAACAACCGCGAGACCAGCAAAATCGAACGAAAGGAGCGGCGAAAAGAACGAATATCGATAGAGCGATTGGTTCGGGTATTTTGGCAGGGTCAGGGGGTCAACCACCTGGCCGCCCTTCGTAATTTCGCGAATCATGCAATCCTGGTATTCCCTGGTGTAGCCATTGGAAAGCGGCTTACAAATTGCATCCGCTCGGGCGTCAACCGTTGCCGAGGTACCCGTTGCCTGCTGAATTTCGTTTGTTATTACCTGGGCATCATGGCCAAATAGGCCTTCAAGGTAAAACACCCCGGTATCAGCGTTCATGTGGCCCATAGAATATGCTTGCAAATCAGCCAGGCGCGCCCTGGCGTCACTTGGGTCGGTCGCCTTTATAGCGGCATCACGGCGCTGCACCATTCCGATATTATTTAAGCGCAGCAGCGTGACAGCAACAAAGGCCATCAGCAGCAGTATCACTAAAAGTTGCCACGTTTTTACGCGGTGCATCATATAAATTGTTTTTCGTATATTACTGGAATCAGCTGCCATAACGCCCACCTAGCTACGCCCAGTATAGCAAGGCGGGGTTATTTTGTATATTTACGGCCCGCCATCATGGCAAGTTCAAGCATACCTGCACACACAAAAAACAGCTGCATGCCGAGCACGAGCCCAAACGTCCAAATGAGTCCAACAGCAACCACGCACGCGATTGCTGAGCCGATATCGGACCACATTTGTAAAAGCATAAAGTAAGCCACCCGGTACCCTGACATATCCCCGACCTCAAAGACAGCCCGCGTCCATGGCAACGAATAGGCCACCGTCGCTGTTTCTTTCGCGGCGTTTACCCCCACCACGGCCGCCACGGTCGTGACAAACGGCCGCATCACATGGATGAGCGAGTTCGCAATAACACCACTTGTAAACAACCAGTCGCCCTTTCTTTTGTCGACAATCACCCCAAACAGCCAGGCTGCGGCCATCGAAACCATGACGCCAATCGAAAACAATAGGCCAAGCATGGCGTATACACCCCCGCCAAGCGTACTAAACACAACAAAGACCGTGAACAGAACCCAAACCATGCCGCTCACTGTCCAGTCAAACCCCATGGCAGAGCTGCTAATAAAGCTGCCGAGCGCCAGTGACCAAGGAAAGCCCCGGAATTTAAGCTTCATGCGAATCGGCACTGGCTCAATTGTGCGGAACAACGGGTACGACGATACACTAAAGAGTAACGATGCGACAAGTATCACGACCGCTGGGCCGAAAAGTGTTGCAAGGATACCGCCAATAAGCGGTGCGGCCACCCGAGCAAAGCGCTCAATCATCTGCATCGTGGCAAGCTCCTTGCCAGTATGGAGTTCGTGCCGGACCTTAGAAAAATCAACCATATAGCTTACGTTATAAAGTGTTGCCGCCATGTTTTGAAACAGACTAAAAGTTAATACCGCAGCAATACCATACTGTGGCGCAGCGAACATGGCGATTAAACTTGGGACCCGCAGCACGTTTGCCATGAGCACACCGTGTTTTGGGCCAAAATGGGCAATATATTTTGCTGCAAAGAACCCAAAAGGCAGCTTGAGCAAAAACATTACCGCGTACAGCATAATAATAAACTGGAGGCTGTACCCCAAGGTATACAGATAGAGTGCAATAAATAGGCCGATGCTGTTCGTTGCGAACGTCATAAGCAACCGCGAAACGTACAGCTCAGAAACTTCACCAAACGAAGCGTGGCGCCAGTAATGGCGCTTGCGAAAGATTAGACTGATTGCCCACTGCAGCATGTCTATTTTTTGCCCACGTTACCGGTTTTATTGTACCATAAGCACATGAATATATATTTTGCTGGAATTGGGGGCGTGGGCATTGGGCCACTCGCCGAAATTGCAAGTGATGCCGGGCACTACGTTGCTGGATCGGACACAGCAAAAAGCCCCACTACCTACCAGCTTGAGGCCAAGGGAGTGCAGATTGCCTATACGCAAGATGGCAGCTTTTTGGAGCAAGTGCACGCCGCGCACCCACTCGATTGGTTGATTTACACCGCAGCCATGGCCGCGGATCACCCAGAGCTCACCAAGGCACGGGCGCTTGGTATTAAAACCGGCAAACGCGATGAACTGATTAGCGATATTATCCGTGAACACAACTTAAAACTAATCGCCGTTGCTGGCACTCATGGTAAAACGACGACCACCGGCATGCTTGTGTGGACACTAAAACAGCTTAAAATACCCGTCAGCTATTCAGTGGGTTCAACGCTTAGCTTTGGCCCCAGCGGTCGCTATGACGAAAATTCGCAATATTTTGTGTACGAGTGCGATGAGTTCGATCGCAATTTTTTGCACTTTTCGCCCTACCTGTCACTTATTACCAGTGTTGACTACGACCACGCCGACACCTACCCTACCCCCGCTGACTATTTTGCAGCTTTTCAGCAGTTTATAGACCATTCAGCGCACACCATTATGTGGGAGCGCGAGGCCCAGCGCGGGTTGACACTCCGCCCGGACAATACCTTGCTCCACATGCAAGATACGATGCCGTTCCACCTTGTCGGTACCCATAACCGCGAAAACGCAACCCTTATCGCCTACGCCAGCGAATACCTTAGCCTTGGCACCTACGACGAAGTACGGGCGGCGATTGATACGTTCCCGGGGACAAGCCGGCGCTTTGAACAGCTTGGCCCAAACTTATACAGCGACTATGCACACCACCCCACCGAAATTGCCGCGACGCTCCAACTTGCACACGAGCTTTCCGACCATATTGTCGTAGTATACCAACCGCACCAAAACACACGCCAGTACCAGGTGCGCGCCCAGTACGCAGATTGTATGAAATCCGCACAAAAAATTTATTGGTTGCCCACCTATCTTTCCCGCGAGAATCCAAACCTTCCAGTTTTACAACCCGAGCAACTGACCGAAAACCTTACGAACCGAAACATTGTTGAGTACCGCGACCTCAATAGCCAATTATGGACAGATATACAGCGCGAACGAGCGCTCGGCAATCTGGTGCTGGTTATGGGTGCCGGCTCCATTGACAGCTGGTTACGCCAGCAGCTGGCGGCATAAGATTATTCCGCCACAAGCGGCGCTTGGATACTGTACTGCACAGTATATTCTTCGAAAAAGTACGGATCGTTAAAGAACGCCCGGGCAACAATTTGGTCAAGAGCCGGCGCATGCGAAAGTGCCGCAATCTTTAACGGGTCAACCCACATAAAATTAGTTGGCGCCTCGTAGGCCCCGACGGCAAAGCGAATAATGTGGAACATGGTTGCGGTCAGTGCCACTTTCCCCCTATGAACACGCACATAGCAATCGCCCGCATGGCGGGGATTGTCTGGTGTGATGTGTAGCAGCTTACGCGCTGCCCATTCGGCCGCATCGCGTATACTTGTATCCGCAACTGCAGCGGGAACCGAAGGGAGCTCCCAGGTTGCGATATAGGGTTGTTCGCTCTTTTTGTGCAGTAGCACGTTACCCTCGGGATCTTGAATAAGGAGCGCAATCATAAGGTTTGGTTGCATACGAACAGTTTTTTCCTCTGTGTCGCGTGCCGCATGGGCAAGCCCCGAAGGACCAAGGCTATAACCCTGTGCACTTTTAGTAATCCATCCACCTTTGAGTAGTTCCTTTAGGTGGTAGCTAAACGAGTTTGAGTTGATATTTTCCGGCTTTATATCTGAAAAACGCGCAAACTGGCTTGTCCTTAATTGACTCAGTATGTATTTTTGATAATCGTTTTTCACAGATGATTTACGTACCATAATTGACTCAATTCTTTATGTATTTATTGTAGCATGTACAAATTGTGTCGGTAAGCCTTGCGCAAGCCATTTTTGCTCGTACGCAGTCATAATTTTATAGCTCACATCTAGCGGCGAGTCATGGAGGTCGAAGCTCAGCTCTTTAAGTGACCAATGGCTTGCCACTAGCTGCTCAAGGCTCCACGAAAAAAATTGAGGGTTGTCGTGCTTGATATAAAGACTGCCGCCCGGCCGGAGTACCTGTGCGTAGCGATTAAGGAAATACGGGTGCGTGAGGCGCCTGCCTGCGGAACGTTTTTTAGGGTATGGATCGGAAAAGTTAAGCCACATAGCGCCAACGGAGTGGCCGGGAACGAGCTCGGCGATTTGATCTGCACGAGCCCGCACAAAATAAACGTTCGTAAGGCCGCGCGCAACCGCCGCATGGGCACCAATTTGCAATCGGTCCCCCTTGACGTCAACAGCGACAAAGCTGCGCTCCGGTGCACCCGCCGCCTGCTCAACCGCAAACATGCCGTTGCCAGCGCCAATTTCAATGTAGTCAACCGGGCGCGCGCTCCATTCATAGAGCTCAAAACATAAGGGGTTATTATGAAAACGTGCAAAACGATATTTCTTACGTTTGCGCGAAATAATAAACTGGTTTGGGTCAATAAATTCTGGCATTTTTGCAATTATAACGTAGTTATGGCACCAATACGGTGCACGTAGGCCACCGACACTTACTGGCTTGGCGTGGCAGTCGGCGCAATCAGGTTAAATGAGTCATTGTTCACTGCGGCAGGGTCGTAGCCATTCACTTGCTGCATTGCCTGGACGTGCTGGTCATAGGCCTTATAAAAATCATCAAATGACTGCTGGTCGAACGTGCCACTTGAGGGGTAGGTAGAAAGCGCCTTATTCTGCACAACTTGGTCACGCACGCCAGCATAGCGTGGCCCACTCAGGTCAAGCTGCGCGGCTTCGCTGGTGTTGTACACGCCCATTGCGATTGACACGAGCAAAAGCGAGATAACTACAACACCCCCTAGCATGAACGTAAACTTGTTGCGTTCGTAGCGCCCCCGAAGAGCCGCCTCTTTGCGAAGTTCGTCGAGCACATTCATGACTACTGAGCCCCACTGAGCGCATTTTTTTCAACTACTTGCACTTGGCTGCGATATTGCGCCATCAAGCTCATAAGCCGCTCGTACGACGCGCGTACAAGGGCGCGCTTTTGTAATAGTAAGGTTAGGTTATCGTAAAACTCAACTGGCTGGTTATAACACCCCATCACAGTGGTCGCATTAACGCTTTTGACATAATCCCGATACAGCGACTGGAATTTGGTAGCCTCTGCGTTAAAGTCGACGGTTGTTTTTGTCAGCGCCACACTGTCGAGCTTATTAAGGGCAACGCGACTATTCATTGGTGCCATGAGCCGGTTAGACAGGGGGTCGAGCTGCTGGATAATGTTCACGAAAGCCACCGCATCGGTCGCGCTCACGCTACTAATTGCAGTCTGCGTATCACCACAGTTGTTGCGTATATGCTCGATTTGACTGCTGGTCAGCGGAGCTGGTTGCTGACTCACAGCAAGCACAGTGCGTGGCGAGGCCAGCAGCACTATAGCAACGATAACAGCGAACACGCGCGTATATTTCATGTCTCTTTATTATCTCGCGTCTGTTTCATTTGGTCAAATGGAGCGTGCCATTAGTTTCAGTTACGAGCCCTTCAGACTGCAGAGCGCTAAGCGCTCCCGTAAAGCGCGCATCGTCGCCGAACTGGCGCGTAAGCCGGGCACGGCTCAAAGCGCCCCCTGCCAGCGCCCGGACAATCCAGCCGCGCATCTGCCGCACGCTACCAGCAAGCGGCGTTTGGCGCCGATAGTGGTGGCTCGATGCCGTATTTGCCAGACCGCTCGCCTTAAGGTGCGCTCCATAATCCATCAATGCCCAAAACCACTCCCTGGGGTGCTCATAATCAATTGTCGTAGTTACCAGGTCAAGAATCTGCCGGTCAGTGATGTCAACCTTGCCTTTAAAAAAGGATTCGATATACACGGTGCGAATATTCGTTTCGACAAAGGGTGTCGCACTATTGTAGGCATAGTTCATGATCGCAGCTGCGGTATTTTTACCGACACCAGGCAAGGCTACTAGTTCAGCAACACCGCGCGGTTGCCCGTTCTTTACGATAAGCCTACTGGCTTCGTGGAGATACTTCGCCCGCCGATTATAGCCTAACCCAACCCATTGGCTCATTACATCGGCAAGTGGCGCCTGTGCGAGCTCAATCATCGAAGGAAACCGTTGCGTAAATGCCACAAACTTAGGCTCAACCCTAGACACCTGGGTTTGCTGCAGCATAAGCTCGCTGATAAGCACATTATAAAATGTCGGCGCATCGCGCCAAGGCATCGGGCGAGCATGCGTACGGTAATACCCCCAGATTGTATCGTGAAACTCATCCATTACTGAATTGTAGCGGTAAGACGTGCGATTGTGTCAAATATCTTATGTGCGGCTGGGCGCGCCTGCCATGACGCAAGGTCAATCATGCGAGCGTCTGCCAAATAGGTGTCGGCGATAGCCTGCAAGTTTGTTGCGAACTGTTCACTATACACCATGATTGTCAGCTCGCTATCGAGCACGAACGAGCGCATGTCCATGTTACTTGAACCGACCATAGACACTTGTTCATCAACGATGATAAATTTTGAATGGACCAAAACGGGGCCACGGTGCAAATGAATATGCACACCGGCCGCCAAAAGCTGCTCATAATACGAGCGCTGTGCGTGCGCCACAAAAAACTGGTCGACCGCCGCCGAATTGATAATTGCGACCTGCACACCACGCCGCGCTGCACTCACCAGTGCGGTAATCAGCACACTATCTGGTACAAAATACGGATTCACAATCGTAATTGTCTTTTGCGCTGCATAAAAAAGTGCGGTAAAAACTTTTAAGTTATTTTCATCGGAATAGCCAGGGCCGCTCGGGAGCACTTGGACCCGTAAATTCGTTTTTGTGGTGTGCCGCCGCGGCGATA
>JAJXWT010000017.1 GCA_021781475.1 bacterium | reverse complement strand
ACGGCGTACGTTCACACCTTGGCGCAGTACTGCCAAGACTTGTTCGGCGGTGCGGAGTCCTACTTCACGGCTCACGTCAAGATCGAGGGTGCCGTCATGACCGAAGGCTCGCTCGACGAAGCCATCTCTTCGCTCACTCAGTGTGAGGCGAGGCTTGACGGCGCGAAGTCAAGGATCGGAGCGGTCGCCTCGCTCTACGAGCAGCTCGGTGGAGGCCGCGTTGACTTCCGTCGGCAGTTCGAGCAGATCGAGTCGGCCATGCGCGCCGTCGGCACGGCTCGCATGGAGCTCGAGCTCCTTGGCGAGTCCGGCGGTGTCTAGGGGAGGCTCTGGGCCTACCGGGCCGTCACGGAGAACTTCACTGCCGCCACGGTCGCGATCGCTTCAGTGATCAGCTGGCAGTCGTCGTTCGCAGCCCAGCGCGCGTTGGTGATCGCGTAGTTTCATATCACCGTCGGCCACCACGGGGGACATCTAAGTTCCCCGTGGTGGCCTATCACCATGAAAGAATTTATTGAAATCCCCACGGCATTCCCGCCCTTAAAAACTGTCAAACTTCAAGATAGTGATACCTTTAGGCCGGCCGCAACAGATGTGAATCAAGATCAAGCTAGGCGTAAAGCCCTAATGGAGGAGTTAGAGATTCAAGCCTCGTTTAATCAACAGCCAGGGTTTGTCGCATCGGCTGCGCACGCCGAACTTGGCCAAGCGATTGCAAATGCAAAACGTGAGGCAAGTGAACGTATAGCCATCGCTGCTTGGTGGGCTCTCGACAGACCGGTTCTTGGAAAAGCGCCAGTACGAGAAGTTAACAATCTTCGGGAGCAATACGGCGTACCTAAGAGTTTCAATCTCTCTATCGGTTATGTCCAGCCGCACAATAGAGTAGGTTTCGCAACAATTGCAATTCTGGAAAATCTAGCCACCTACCCGTATATTGTCCTTGGCGCTTCCTTCAATGAAGACCGCGAAATAGCAACAATTAAAGCATTCACCGAGTCTGTACAGTCCTGGACTGCTAGCGCATGGGAAAAGGAAAATACAAACATGCTGTTATCGCTGTGGGATATGGCGGAGCTGCGGCGAAGAGCGAACCTTATCAATGACGCACCTGACATATCAGATCAATCTTTTGAACCCACCTATTCTCAAGAGTTGATACAAACGGCAGAATACAGCGAGGGCTACGTAGCATGGGTATATGCTAACGAATTTATGTCCGGTCGCAGCGTCAGTCTTGCGAAATTAGCGATGAAATTGGACGAATCAATTGCGACGTTCACGGATCACAATCAATAACTCTGAACCTATGTCATACTAGTAGCATGAAGAAACAATATACCGCAGACGAACTCATTGATATCGTGCTCCGCTCGTTTGAAGCCGAGCGTACTAACGACGTAAAAACCGGTCGAGAGCTAATCACGGATGAC
Organism: bacterium; assembly: GCA_021781475.1. Lineage (GTDB taxonomy): Bacteria > Patescibacteriota > Saccharimonadia > Saccharimonadales > Saccharimonadaceae > Saccharimonas. The sequence goes on along the minus strand of JAJXWT010000017.1, from coordinate 14,601 downwards.
TTCAAGCAACGCAGCATGATCATCTATGCTGATGGTGTATTCCCAGTTTTTAGTGGCGGGCAAGCGCCAGCGAATCTAGAAGACGCCTATAAAGTGGATGGAAGAGAGTTCCATGTCTGGAACGCGGCCGCCAATGAAGAAACGCAAACTGTCTTTATTGAACTTGTGGAAGTAGAACCGAAAGATGGCGTGAAACGGGTATGGCCATACGTACTAGTAGCTAAAATAGAAGACGGAAAAATAAAACGATCAAGACACTATGGTGACCCAGCTACACTAAAGGTTGGTGTAACTGTTGAGCAGGTACAAAAAGCCGTCGAGGATTAGCTGCTGGGCTATTTCGACCCTAGTCATTACGTGGCTCGAGATTGAGATGCCGCAAACCACCATGGTGTCCCTGTGGAGTGATTATTTTTAACGCACCGCCACCAGATAGCTGATATTCATCGGTCTATTTTGTATTACAATACTACTATGAATGCGGCAGAAAGGTCAGAGCAGGCTGATCAGACAAAAAGCTCGGAGCTCGTAAGCTCAGTTGAGCACATATCGCCAGACACCTTGGACCTGGTTGCTCGTGACCTGAAAATGGACCCTTTGTATGTTGAAAAAGTGCGGCGCGAAATACAGGCCAACAAGCTTATATTCATTGCTGCAAAAAACGATGCTGCGTATATAGCGAGCGTGGGATTATGTATCGGAGAGGCCGACGAGGATTACTTTAGAACCCATTTGCCAGGGTACGCAATTGTTTATTCACTTATTGTTAATGAGTCGAACCGGCGGCAAGGTGTCGCCACAAACCTGATGGATGTCGTTGAAAGTGAAGCTCGGCACGTAGGCAAGGCGGGAGTCGCCCTTGGTGTCGTACCCGACAATGAGTCCGCAAGGAGGCTATATGAAAAACGAGGCTACACGTACGTTGAACCAGACGAAGTCGCGAATGTCGAGAGCCATTGGGATATAACTGATGAATCTGGGTTACCACAACACGTTGCTGTTGACTTAATCCCCATGGCAAAAGAGCTGTAGGGCGCGCTTCAGACATGCGCTTAATCGGTTGGTTAGTTTATTGCAAATGTTCAGTCCGGTCTTGTTTTCTGTGATGCTAGCGCATATATTGATACCATGCAGGGAGACGCGGGTTCAGCTAAGATCAATGAGAACAAGTCAACCAAACCAACCGGGATAAGTACGGTTGTGGTGCTTGTGCTATTTCTCGGTTTACCCGCTTTGCTCGTATACGATTTTATAGTCGCCCCGATATTTCATCCGGTTCAATCACTAACCTACACCGACAGTGATTACTCGGCAGCCGCTACTGTAGCTATGGGCCACGATAAAATACCAGATTCAGCTGGGCTACTTGGTTCATATACATCTGAGGTCAAATCATTGTCTACGGATTGCAAAATAAGTCCAGGTGATGTAATTGGTCTCGCAATTCCTAGTAGCGATTTCTTAAAGTCGAACGGTGCGACCGAGCAATCTAACACATATATGGTTATGATGAAGATGGATAAATTCGTCACTGAGGATCATCAGAATTGCAACGATGCACAAAAAAGTGCCGTAAACGAAATTGATAATCTAAACAACTAGCCCACACAAGAGCTTATACTTTTTGGCAGGTTGGGCCAAATTAAAACAACCCCCTATATAGCGGAATCCCAGCAGGGGACTCAACGGTATATAGGGGCTCGGTGAGGCGTGCCGGTACTAGGCCCTGGCGTAAATGCGCAGTACCTGGTCGGCGCCGTCGTAGTTGTGGCGTGTTACCAGGCGAAGTTGGATGCCGTACTTGTCAAGTTCGTCCTTTAGCGCATGGGTGACTAGCGCCACGAACTCGCTGTCGCCGACAGGCCTGCCGAGCGCCCGTGACATATACTCACGTGCGTCCCAGCACCCAAGGAATAGATCGCCGCGCCGAAACTCGGGCTCATTAAGGTATGCTTCTACTGCCCCGCTGAGTTCAGGCTCAGGATACCGGAGCGCGATAGCCAACAGGCTATACCATTCCTCCTTGACCAAAAGCCCAAAGAGCTGGTGGTCAAGCGCCACTTGGTTGGCGACGGCTGCCCGGTGGGCTTCCGTTTCGTTTGCGCTGCCTGTGCTCATGCTTTTGCCTCTCGTGTAGTGTGCGCTGATCGCCGAACAAAAATCACTTTGATTCTTGCCTGGTTACTGAGATGAATAAATTAAACCAATTTATAAGGTGTAAGACAAGCGTAACCAGGGTATTATGCTAAAAATATTAGGCCAGCGTTACCGGCGCCAACCTTTTAACTTGTTATATCTCGCCTGCAATCTTCAACACCAAAGCTGTGGGCTTATTTGTGATTGTATCGAGTTCATCCCAGCTAAAGTCTTTTGTGGGCTCGAAGTATTTCAGCAACATCTTTAGGCTCGCTTGAAAGCAATGGGTATCGTCAGAAGTGTTGGAATAGACGGCACCGTCTTCATGAAATCATTATATCAAACAAAAACGCCCTGCTTTCGCAAGGTGTGTGGCCCCAGGGGGCGCTCCCTACACTCACTCCCCGGGCTCACAAAAGGGTTAAAAAACATAATTTCTTAAGATTCTTCAATCCGTTAATAAATTTGGTTGGAGCTAGCGAACGTGTCTCAAGAAGAATATCAAATAAAGTTAGAACCACTCCGGATGCTTTTTCATTATCGCTATACGCCAGATAATGTTGATAATCAACATCAGTACAACATATGCGACATTTATTAAGATTGAGCCCGTATTTATAATCCACAGCAAAATGACATATAAAAGAAGCGCGACCACAACATAAAACAGCTGAGCTACCCAAACAATAATCGGTATGCTCAAAAATTTGTTTGTAAGTTTATGACTCATAGCTACATCATAGCAAAAAATGACAATCTCTCGTCATTTTAAGCGTAATCATTTTAGCTGGGGATAAGGGATTCGATAATTTACTTCTGGCTGGGATGGAGGGATTCGAACCCCCGAATGCCAGGACCAGAACCTGGTGCCTTACCACTTGGCGACATCCCATTGTCAACCAGAAGCAAATTATCGAACATATTGTTAATGATGGATTCGACCCGCGTTCCGCTGGCGCGCAACTTCACTGTTGCAAGCATAGCTTTCACCGGAAGGTCGCCTTGCAAATTGCCACAGGCAATTTTCACCCCAGTACAGATTGAAATTATATCACTCGGTTGCGCGCGCGTAAAGCTGCGCCCATTGCTCGCCGGTAAGCTGGCTTGGTGTGTGTTCGGGGTTAATGCCGGTTTTGGCTAGCGGCAAGGTGTGGTAAAAGGCGGGCGTTTCAAAGGCTTTTTTAATAAATTCACGGTAGGCAACGGCGCGCTCGAGCGGCAGTAGCGTTTCGGTGCGGTGTTTAATCTCTAATAACACCGTATCAACCGCCGGGTAGGGGTAAAAATCGGTCTTTTTAAGCGGCCGGCGAATGCGCACGGTCCACCACGGCGCCAGTTGCGCGCCCAGCTGGCTGGTAAAGTGGCGATTATTTGCCAAAAGCTTATTGGCAAACTGTTTTTGGACAATAAGGTATACGCTTTGGGGCGGGTTAGGCGCAAACGCAAGGTGCTGCACAATTGGTGAGCTTAAATGGAACGGAATATTGGCAAACACTTTATAGGGGCCGGGGGGCAAAGGGTAGCGCAAAATATCGGCCTGGGCGATTTTAACGTTTTGAAAGTGCATGGTATTTTGGCGTAATTTTTCGGCGGCGCGCGGCTCGGGCTCAATGGCAAATACAGTTTTGCAGCGGCCCGCCAGCACACTGGTAATTACCCCGGTGCCAGCGCCGATATCCAGTACTAAATCATTTTTACGGATGTTGCTGTGCCCTATAAGCTCGGCCACTAGGCGCGGGCTTTGTAAAAACACCTGGGAATATTCGGGGAGTCGTTTCATTTGTACTATGTATTATTGCACAAAACCAAATAAAACACGCCTGGCACAGAGGGGCGCCAGACGTGTTTTACAAAGCTAAGTCATTAGCTTCCGAATAAGTATGCCAAATTCGGTCACGCACGAGTGTGAAATATTTCACACTTTTGGCACAATAATTTCCAGCGTATTTCCAAAAATAAGGGATAGCATGGGCTTATGTGGCCGTCGCTGTGAAATTTACGATATATTCACGGGTTTTCACGCGGTATGATAGAGCCACAAGCATAACATAAGAGTCCCCACCATGGAAAGAAAAGGAGTACTTGTATGAAAAAGCTTAGTACGAAAACAATTGCAACCTTAACTGTTGTGACCGCGGCGGCTGCGGCGATGCCAGGTTTAAGCAAAACCGCGCTCAATAGTAGCCAGTCACAGTTTGATAAATTATTGCAGCGCCATGATCGCAAGGGCGAATTACGGGCAGAAATACTAAATATGAGTGCTCACGAATTCAAAAAGCAGCTCCGCCATTATACATTTGACGAAATTATTAGTAAGGCTGGCATGACAAAGCGCACGTTCCGTTTGGCACTTTTGGGCAAGCTACGTAACGAGCTACGCCAGCGCGGCTGGACAACGGCACGGATTGATACCTATATCCGTGCGCGGGCAGCTCGAACGCAACCGGTAGCGGTGGCTGCGTAAAAAACGCTACATTTTGTGTAAAAAACTATTGACACCCCCTATATACAGCGTTATATTAAACGTAAGCACTACATATAGTGTAACTACCAAGCCATAGGAGAGTATGGCCCGGTAAAACCAACATCAGCGTTAATAGGTTTTTGGCACCCCATGGCTATGCAAATGGTTTGTTTGTGGTACCCAAAACAAAGGGGGTACCATGGTCCAAAATACACGTCAGCAAAAATCACACAAGAGTATAGCCGAGTCGGCGCATATCGATTTGGTTGACCAATACATTGGTAAGCACGACTGGAGGGTAAACGAAAACAGTAATATGGATTACAGCCTACAAGGGCTTAATAACTACGTTGCAAGCGAAATTAGCAAAACCTACTGGCTTAATAAAGTCTACCGGCCAGAAATCGGCGCACTCCACCGTAGCGGCGACTTTCATATACACGACCTTAACCTTATTAGCGTGTACTGTGTGGGCTGGGACCTCATGGACCTTATTCGCACCGGGTTTACCGGCGTGCCGAACAAAATCAGCAGCAAACCCGCGCGGCACCTGCGCACCATTTTGGGGCAGGCGGTCAACTTTTTTTACACCATGCAAGGTGAATCAGCGGGCGCACAGGCATTTAGTAATTTTGACACGCTTTTAGCGCCATTTATCCGCCGCGACAACCTAACCTATGCAGAAGTTAAGCAAGCCTTGCAAGAATTTGTATTTAACGTAAACGTGCCAACGCGCGTTGGGTTCCAAACACCGTTTACCAACATTACACTTGATTTGGAATGCCCCGAGCACATGAAAGGCAACCCGGTGTTTATCGGCGGTGACATGACCGACGATAACTACGGTGATTTTCAGGCCGAAATGGACACCTTTAATAAAGCGCTGCTAGAGGTGCTGTGCGAGGGCGATGCCAATGGGCGCGTATTTACGTTCCCTATACCGACCTATAACATTGCACCCGACTTTAACTGGGACAACCCGGTGATTGAGGGCCTGTGGGAGGCTAGTGCGAAATACGGGATTCCGTATTTTAGCAACTTTGTAAATAGCGATATGAAGCCCGAAGACGCGCGGAGCATGTGCTGCCGCCTGCGGATAGATAACCGCAAGCTGGAGTATAAGGGCGGGGGGCTGTTTGGGAGCAGCCCAATGACAGGCAGCATTGGCGTGGTGACAATCAACCTGCCACGCTTAGCGCTAAAAAGTACAACCGAGCAAGAGTTTCAGCAGGGCCTGCACTACCTTATGGAAATGGCCAAAGAGAGCCTAGAGGTAAAGCGGCGCACGCTCGAGCAGCTCACCGAGCAAGGCTTGTATCCCTACATTAAGTTTTACCTGCGTGATATCCACGAACGATTTAACGAATATTGGAAAAATCATTTTAGTACCATTGGCCTAATTGGCATGAACGAAGCGGCCGAAAACCTGTTGGGCGTTGATATTGGCACACAAAAGGGTAGGGAATTCGCTGAGCGGACGCTTGATTTTATGCGCGATACGCTGCTCGAGTTCCAGCAGCAAACTGGCAACAACTACAACCTTGAGGCGACGCCTGCCGAAGGCACAACCTATCGTCTTGCGCAAATTGACCAACAAGATTACCCCAAAACTGCGCATTTTGCCAATGGGGTAGGTAGCGCAGTGGCGGCGCCGTTTTACACCAATAGTACCCACCTGCCAGTCAACTATACCGATGATTTATTTGAGCTGTTGGATTTGCAGGATAATTTGCAGACAAAATACACCGGTGGTACAGTGATTCATTTCTTTTTGGGCGAACGCATGGACAACCCGGTAACCCTTAAGCGGTTGGTAAAAACAATCTGTACAAATTACCGTTTGCCGTACTTTACGTTTAGCCCAAGCTTTAGCGTGTGCCCAAACCACGGCTACATAAACGGCGAGCACGAAACCTGTGAGCGGTGCAACGAGCCATGCGAAGTTTATAGCCGCGTGGTTGGTTTTTTGCGGCCAGTGGCACAGTGGAATAAAGGCAAAAAAGCAGAGTTTGCATTACGCCACCATTACGACAAGGCAGCCCAGGGGCAGGTATGAAAATTGGGGGGATCCAAAAATTCAGTGCGGTGGATTACCCCGGTTATGCGTGTGTATCACTATTTACCGTGGGCTGCAATATGCGGTGTGGGTATTGCCATAACTCCGAACTTGTTTTGCCGGAACAATATATAGCCACATTGCCGACCGAAGATATTTTGACTTTTTTGCAGGCACGCCGGTCGGTGCTGTCGGCGGTTACAATAAGCGGCGGTGAACCGACCGAGCAGGCCGATTTAGTGGATTTTATACGCCGAATAAAAGGTATGGGCTACCTGGTAAAGTTGGACACAAATGGAACCCGGCCGTGGGTGATTGCGCAATTACAAAACGAAAGCTTGGTGGATTTTATCGCCATGGACATAAAAGGCCCGCTCCATAAATATATACAAATTGCGGCACGCCCGGTTGATGCCGCGGCGATTGAGCAAAGTATCGCCCTGGTTCGGCAGATGCCCCAGCATGAGTTTCGCACAACAATCGTGCGGTCTCAGCTGCAGGTGAGCGATTTTGAATCGATCGGCGCAATGGTGCAGGGCGCGCAGCGCTTTGCGCTCCAGCGGTTTGTGCAGCAGGGCGCATTGGTGAGCCCGCAGTTTAGCGGGGCAGACACATTTACGGACGCCGAGCTAAAAGCCGCAAAACAAATAATGGAAAAATATGTAACGGAATGCGTGGTGCATTAATATGGAAAAACTCACAGCCGTCGTTAAGAAAGTGGTTCGCGAAACGCCAGATATCAGCACCGTTTATTTTTTGTTGCAGGATGAGTGGAAACTTGAGTATACGGCGGGGCAGTATATTACTGTGTTTATGCCAGGTAGCAGCACGCCAGCTGGCAAGGCGTACAGCTTATCAAGCGCGCCGTTTGAAAAATATATGAGCATTACTGTAAAAAATATAGGCGAATTTAGCGGGTACTTGTGCGCCTTGCGGCCGGGTGACGCCTTTGTAGTAAGCCGATCATACGGTTTTTTTAACCCCACCACAACACGACCACTTGTGGCGCTTGCGGCTGGTGTGGGCATTAGCCCGATTATTAGCGTGTTAAAAGACGAGCACAACAAGGACCGCGCCAGGCAATCGCACGTATTTTATAGCAACAAGTCAAGCCGCCATATCGCCCACAAAAGCGCGCTGTCTAAAACAGCTGGCGTGGTGCACTACCATATAACAGCCCAAAATAAGGTGCCCCGTACTATGCGCGCTGGCAGGATTACGGTTGATGAATGCGTGCAAGCGGCAAAAGATGCGTTTTACATGATATGTGGCAGCGAGCAGTTTGTACGTGACATGTGGCAGGGGCTTACGGCGCGCGGCGTTGCACCCGACAGCATTACAACGGAGACATTTTTTGAATCATGAGCGCCACAGTAGAACAGATAAAACAGCGGCCTGAGCTACGCGCCTTGCGTGCCGATATCCCCGCCACCCTTGGCGCTGCTGCGTGTGCTGGCTGCCCCCTGGCACAGCTTGGGTGCCCAGGTAAACCCGAGGCAAGCGCTGAGTGCCCGCCACCACAGGCGCGCGTTCTGACGCAGCAAGAGGTTTTGCCGGCATTGTTTGACGACTCGGTAGAAAGCATCGCCACTTCGGGTGGTGAACTATACGCGCAGGTCGTGCAACAGCCACAGCGAAAGTTAGTGGTGTCGCCCAGCAGGCCGCCTGCGCGACCAGTCGCTCCGCAAATACCCGCCAAAAAAGTGGCGCTAACACCCGAGCGCCGGCGCCCCGTTAGCCCTGGTTTTTTTACAGGCCTTGGCCAGTTGGCCGCGGCTGCTGCCGGTTCGTTTTTAAGCGCAAAGCCTGCTGCTCTGGCCAAAAAGTAGTATACTAACCACTATGGATACAGTAATTAAAATACTCGCAGATTACCTTATAGCCCCCGTTGGACTATTGGCCTTATGGCTTTTATTTTTTAAGGCGCCTAAGCGTAACCGCTACGACAAGTACGCGCGCGTACTAATGGCGGGCCTTACGAGCTACTTACTCGCAAAGGTTATTGGTAATTTGTGGCAACCCGAAACAGTGCGGCCGTTCGAAAAAATGCACGTGCAGCCACTTGCTAGCTACTTAGGCAACGCCGGGTTCCCGAGTGACCACGTGCTATTCGCTATGTATTTAACACTGGCCGTTTGGTATGTGACTCGCCGTAAGGGGTGGGTGATAACCATGGCAGTGCTGACGGCAGCGATTGCGGCTGGTCGTTTGCTCGCATTGGTGCATTCGCCGCTTGACGTTGCCGGCAGTGTCGTGGTTGCTGCGCTCGGTGCCTTGTGGTATGTCGGTTATGCTAAAAATACTCCAAGTAAGACTGGCGAAAAAATCAAACAATCAGTATAATATTGATATGAGTGACAATCAAAAATTGTACGTAAAGGCTCCCGCGGCGCCAAAGGTGCCAGTCGAGCAACGAAACCTTATTGTTCCGGTGGGTGTTATTGACATGGTGCGGGCGCTTATAAGCGGGGTGGCGGTTGGCGTTATTGGTACGGGCTTATTTTACGTGCTCAATACGTACATTTTTGGCGCTGCGCTGTGCCGGCCTGGTGTTGAAGGCTGCTCAGCGGCCCCTGTGTATTCAACAATTGTGGCCGTTATAGCTGGTGCCATTGTTGGCATTGTTGCCCTTGCAAGGCTTGGCGTGTACCGGCCGCTCCCCGTGGCGCTTGCGGTCGCGATTGCCCTTTGGGGTGTATTTGGTTTTATGCCGAACGTCGTGTGGTATTGGGGCATTGTAGTGGGTGCCGTGCTGTTTGGCTTGTCGTACGTGGTTTTTGCGTGGGCTGCACGTATCCGTTCATTTGTGGTGTCGCTGATTGTATTGGCGCTCGTGACGGTTATTGTACGGATTGTTATCGGCTAGGCCGCACTCTTTTTAGTTTGCTACAATAAGGTTATGGAAATAACGCTTATCATTATGTTAGTTGTCGTGATTGCGGGGCTTGCAGTCACAATTGCGGTGGTGCTGCAAAGGCTGAACGAGCTCAAGAACACTGGGGCTGTCGAGCTTATGAAATCAGACGTAACCGAGCTGTCGCGTAGCATTGTGAGCTTGCAACAGGTAATGGGCGATAAACTTGAACGTAGTAGCGTGGCGATGCAAAGTAGCATGAGCAAACAGCTGAGTGAAAGTGCAAAGCTTGTTACTGAGGTGACGCAGCGCTTGACAAAACTCGACGATACCAATAAGCGGGTTGTCGATGTGGCCGACGAGCTAAAAACCCTGCAAAATGTGCTGCAAAACCCAAAGCAGCGCGGCGTGTTTGGGGAATTTTATTTAAAAAGCGTGCTTGATAACGTGTTGCCTGTTACGCAATACCAAATGCAATATAAATTTAAAGACGGTGAAATCGCCGACGCAGTAATCTTTTTAGATCAAGGCCGTATCTTACCTGTAGATAGTAAGTTTAGCCTAGAAAACTACAATCGCATGATTGAAGCGAGTGGCGAAGAGCGGGTCCGATTGCTCAATAAGGTAAAGATGGACCTAAAAGGCCGCATTGATGAAACGAGCAAATATATTCGCCCAAGCGAGGGTACAATGGACTTTGCCTTTATGTTTATCCCAAGTGAGTCGTTGTACTACGACCTGCTGATTAATAATGTTGGTACCAGTGGCAGCTCACGTGACTTAATTGAATACGCGTTCAGGGACAAACACGTGATTATTACAAGCCCGACTAGTTTTATGGCCTACTTGCAAACTGTCTTGCACGGCCTGCGCAGCCTGCAAATCGAAGAGCAAGCAAAGGACATTCAGGTGCGCGTGGGGCAGTTGGGGCAGCACATTGCAAAATACGATGATTACCTAAAAAAGCTTGGCAACGCCCTGGGCACAACGGTGAATCACTACAATAATGCCAGCAAAGAATTTGTAAAGATAGACAAAGACGTGGTCAAAATTGCTGGAACCACTGCCGCAATCGAACCCCATGCAATTGACCGGCCAAAGGGCGACGACTGACCATTAGTTAAGGCGACAAATATAAATAAAATCCCCGGTGTATGCCGGGGATTTTAAGTGTTGATAGGTATCGATTAAAGTTCGCGGCGGCTGCCGGCAATCAGTAGGTACAAATTACCACCGAGTGCGGCACCAATGAGTGTGCCAAGTACAACCTCAAGGCTTAGGCGACTGACTCGCTTTTCGTCCTTGGTTGCATGTGTGCCAGTAAAGCTGCTGTCTGTGTGCTCAGTGGTTGCCAAGGCAACGGCTGGGTTAAGTACAGCACCTTTTACGCGTAGTTCGTGCGGAACGTTCGCGATGCTCGTGATTTGGCTTGTGTCAATAGAACCTTGCAAGGTTGCCAGCAAGCTTGCGCCAACCGCCAAGCCAACTGTCAGTGACAAACCGGCACCAATCGCTTTGCCCCATGGGCCCAGTGTGGTGCGGTTGGTGGCGGCTGCCCAGCCGAACATAAGCACGGCGCTACCAATTAGCTCTACGCCAAATAGCGGCCAGTCCATTGAAAGCAGGTTGCTAAAATCTAGGTGCAATGCGTTGCTTGTGATCCAGTTAATAACAATAACTGCGAGCATCGCGCCAAGGAACTGTGCGCCCCAGTAGAACGGAAGCAACAGGCTTTTTAGCCGGCGCATTGTCCACTGCGCAAAGGTAATTGCTGGGTTAAAGTGCGCGCCGCTGACTGCGCCAACAGCCATGGTAGCGACAGCTACAAACAAACCGGCGTACAGTTGGCCGGTTTCTTGCAATGCAAGTAGCATAACCAGTGTCAATACAAATGTGCCAAACAGCTCGGCAAACACAATGTTTACAATGTTGCCTGGCAAGCGCTGACCTTTAGCGCGGGTTTGTGACGCAGTGGCATTAGCGCTTTTTGCTGGCTCGGCCTTAACTGTTTTTTCACTCACGCTTGGGGTGGTTGTTTTTGCGGATTTTTCGTCAGCACGAAGGGTGCGGACGGTGGTTTTTGAGGCTACAGGAGCCGGCTTTTTTGCGGTCGCTTTTTTTGTGGAAGCGGCTTTTTTGGTTGCCATAATTGGATTATCCCTCCATTAATTGCTTATGGAACCAGTATAACATAAAGCGTTGTATACTAGTGGTATGGGAATGTTTATAAATCAGCAAGAATCACGGAGTGAATTACAAGAGCGTATCGCGGCAGAATTAAAGGCAAAGGCCGAGCAAAAATCTAAGCTCGAAAACGCGCCAAAGGACCGTGACGAAATTGAAGATTCAGCATACGTGCAAGGCTACAAGCGCACCACGACGCTGGCGCCGGTATGGCTGTTGATATTTTTTGCGGTTGTTTTGTTGTTCATTTACTTTATTACCCAAACCGGTAAGTAGCACGCGTGGTAAAATAAAAGGCATATGACAGATATTGATAATCTGAAAAATGATTTGCTTGAACGGGTCGCTGCAAGCACAAGCCCAGCGGAGGTATTACGAGCGCCAGAGCTTAAGGCGCTATACGCCGAAATTCCAAAGCAAGAGCCGGCAGAGCGCCGTGCATATGGGCAACGCGTGAACGAGCTAAAACTCGCCGTAGAAGCGGCGGTGGCAGATCGCGAAAACAAATTAAGCGAAAAAACTTTGCCGCCGATTGACGTGACGGCGCCGTTTGATATGAATGCCGCACAGCCGGCACTACTGCCAGCTGGCAAAGGTAGCACGCACCCGCTCATGCGTGAAATGCACACGATTGAAGATATTTTATATCGCATGGGTTTTATGGTCGAAGACAGCCGCGAAATTGATGACCAATACCACATGTTCGAAACGCTGAATTTTCCAAAAGGCCACCCAGCACGCGACGATTATGACACCTTTATGACGGTTGAAACTGACAAAGATGGCGAACCGCTTATTGCGCCAGCCCACACTAGCACCATGCAAAACCGTACGTTGTTAAAGTACAAAAATAATTTAGAAAAAGACGAGCCAATTGCCGTAGTGGTGCCAGACCGCGTATTTAGGAACGAAGATTTAGACGCCCGCCATGAACACACCTTCCACCAATTTGAAGGTATGTATGTGGGCAAAAATATCAACGTTGGCATGTTGATTGCAACGTTGCAAACATTTTTGCAGGAATACTACGGAAAAGAACTGCAAGTTCGCACCAACCCATTTTACTTTCCATTTACCGAGCCAAGCTTTGAAATTGCCCTTAGCTGCCCATTCTGCGAAGGCAATAATAAAGACTGCAAAGTATGTAGTGGCGAAGGCTGGATAGAGCTTTTAGGTTGCGGCATGATTCACCCGAATGTACTTAAAGCGGCCGGTATTGACCCAAATGAATACACCGGCTTTGCGTGGGGTTGCGGTATCGAACGCCTGGTGATGATGAAATACCAAATCGAAGATATTCGCCATTTTGAATCAGCAAAATTAGACTTTTTGAGGCAGTTTTAAGATGGCAGAACGACATAAAATTAAAGCAGCAGTATATGCAATTGTAAAAAATGAGAATGGACAAGTGCTATTTTTGCGGCGCAACAATACAGGTTATATGGATGGGAAGCTTAGCTTACCGTCGGGGCATGTTGAAATCAATGAATCGTTTGTTGAAGCTGCCGCACGTGAAACCTTCGAAGAGTCTGGCGTGGTTATAGCACTTAATGAGTTGACGCAAGTATTAACATTACATCGATATCAGCCAAGCGGTGAGTTCGATTATATTGATATGTTTTTTCAAGCTAAGGAATGGTCTGGTGAGCCGCGAATAGTTGAAGAAGATAAAGCATCAGAGTTAGTGTGGGCGCACCCGGAGGATATCGAACATGACCTTATTCCGTATATGATTCCAGTTTTTCAGAGTATAAAAAGCGGGGATGCACTTATTGAGCTGCAGCGGGGGGATGACGAATGAAAGTTAGTTTAAACACCATCAAACAATTTATTGATTTTGAGTTGCCGCCGATTGCGGAGCTGCGAAAGCGCATTAACGAGCAGCTGGGGCAGACTGAAGGCATTACTGACCTTGGCGAAAAGTACAAGGGTATTGTGATTGTAAACGTCGTGAGCGCCGTAAAGCATCCGAACGCTGATAAATTAAGCGTGTGCCTTGTTGATGATGGCGGCGTAGTGCAAAATGTGCCGCGCGACGAAAATGGCCACGTGCAAGTGGTATGCGGCGCGCCGAACGTGTATGCCGGTATGTTTGCAATTTGGCTGCCGCCTGCGGTAACGGTGCCTTCGAGCTTTGACGATGCCGAGCCATTTGTATTGAGCGCTCGCGAACTGCGCGGTGTGGTGAGTAACGGCATGCTTGCAGCGGCCGACGAGCTGGCGCTTGGCAGTGATCACGCTGGCATTATTGAGCTGACCAATGCTGATTTAGCGGAAGGGGCGTTGGCGCCTGGCATGGACTTTGCCGCAACCTTTGGCCTGAATGACAGGCTAATTGATATCGAAAATAAAATGTTTACGCACCGGCCAGATTGTTTTGGCCAGCTAGGCGTGGCACGCGAAATTGCCGGTATTTTGGGCCACCAATTCAAAAGCCCAAGCTGGTACTTACACGCACCTGAATTTACACCAGCCGCCGGTTTGGAACTGAATGTATTTAATGATGCAAAACAAAAGGTGCCGCGCTTTATGGCGGTGGCGCTTAAAAATGTCACCATTAAGCCAAGCCCTTTTTGGCTGCAGTGCGAACTGGTGCGCCTAGGCAGCAAACCGATTAATAATGTGGTGGACATAACCAACTACCTAATGCTCGTGACCGCACAGCCCCTGCACGCGTACGACTACGACAAATTAGCTAGCCGCACCCTTGGCGTGCGTATGGGCAAGCAAGGCGAGCAGCTGCCACTATTAAACGGTAAAATGTACGAAGTAACGCCCGATGACATTGTAATTGTGGATGGCGAAAAACCGATTGGTATGGGTGGCATTATGGGTGGCGGTAACAGTGAAGTCAGTGCCAAAACCAAAAACATTGTGCTGGAATGCGCCACGTTTGATATGTACGCT
>JAJXWT010000030.1 GCA_021781475.1 bacterium | reverse complement strand
CGCCGTAAGCTGTAGTTTTGTCGATGGGTTAAATAGTAATGTCATTGGCGGGAACAATGGTATAAAACTGGGGAGGCACGGCGGCGGTAAAGGTTTTGCGGGTTTCGTGCGCAATGGTGACTTCGAGCTTTGTGGCATGCAGGTACAGGCGGTCGGCGGCCTTGCCGTATACCCTATCGCCATGGATAGGCGCGCCAAGGTGCGATAAGTGCACGCGTAACTGGTGTGTGCGACCTGTTAATGGGTGCAGAAGCACAAGGTCATGGGTTTTGTTCCGTGCAAGAACGGTATATTCTGTAATCGATGGCTTGCCGTTTGTGTCGGCGCGGAAAGTACTCGGGTGCTTTGGGTCCCGACCAATTGGAATATCGATGCGGGCGGCGTCCTTTTTTAAATTACCGTCGGTAACAGCTACATACCATTTTTTTGCCTTACGGTCGGCGAACTGGCTTTTTAGCAGCTCAAAGCTTTCTGGAGTGCGTGCGCCAATCATGATGCCGCTGGTATCACGGTCGAGCCGGTGTACAATGCCAGGGCGGTTAGTGTCGAGGCCCGCGCTAGTGTAGCGCGCAAAAAAATCAGCCACGGTGAATTCGTCGTTTAAGGCGCCCTTGCTGTGGGTCAAAATGCCCGCTGGCTTGTTAATAACCACTACATTATCGTCAATGTATACGATAGGCAGTTCGTAGCCACTAAAATCGGTGCTGTCGGGGATATTGATTTCGATTGAATCCGCCTCGGACACGACGTATTTTGGCGACACTACCGGGTTATTGTTCACCGCAACGTTCCCGGCCTTAATGTGTTTTTGCCAAGTACTGCGGCTGATATCTGGGTGTTGTTCGGCTAATAATGCGTCAAGCCGTTTTTTGCTGCTGACACATTCAAATAAATAGGCGTCTTTGCCCTTAAATGGTAGGCCGTATGTTGTAAGGTCGCTTGTTGGGTTTTCAAGCAGCACGCCCTCGGCATCGCTTTTTGCCGTATAAATTTGCTGCATAACGTACGTATCGTTATCTTGCGCGGTTTCATCAAATAACACAAAAAACTTTTGCTTGTTAAAACGAAAATAAATCAGCTGGTTTATAGGGCTTGGGTTCGACTGCTTTACTTGATCGATATGCCGGGGCACGTTTGAACCGTCTGCCTTATTAAAGCGGCGCAAAATCGCCAATAAATCACTCGTTGTTACTTTCATTGCCTAAGCCCCACCGCCCGTTGCGTGCGGAGTAATGTTTCGTTCGCCGTGGTACGCATGGCAGCTTCGCTTGCCTGTAGTTTGGCTTCAACTTTTTGCATGTCCACGGTGTTGTAGCTTGCTTGGAAACTGCGCAAGAATTCTGCGGTTTCGTCGGCAACGATTTTTTTAAAATCACCGTAACGCGTGTGGCCGGTAAATTCGTTGTTTGTTTGCTGCAAAGATACGGATTTACCGTTCGCTTGCCGCATCAGTGTTAAAATTTCAAGCAAGTTGCTAATACCTGGCTGCTCAGCCTTGTTGTAGGCAACGTTAGCCTTGTCGTCGGTGGTTGCGCCCATAATCTTTTTTGCGGCGTGCTCGGGGGTGTCTGTCAAAAAGATAACGCCCTTGCCTGTTTCGTCGCTTTTACTCATTTTTTTAGTTGGGTCGAGTAAATCTTTAATGCGGAGGCCTTGGTCGTTACCAAAAAATTCGTGCTGTTTTTTGACTGGCTCTGGCACCGTAAATATATCACCAAAGCGAGCGTTCATTCGCTCGGCAATATCACGGGTAAATTCTAGGTGCTGCGTTTGATCTTCGCCTACGGGCACGTATTTGGCGTTGTATAGCAAGATATCTGCCGCCATGAGCACCGGATAGTTGAATAAGCCAACGCTAATTTGCTCGTTGCCAAGTTTAGCGGACTTATCCTTAAATTGTGTCATTCGTTCGAGTTGGCCGAAACCTGAAAAGCAATCCAATATCCACGTTAGTTCGCTGTGCGCCGAAATTTGGCTTTGGCGGTAAATATATATATTTTCATCATCCATCGGCAGGCCGGTGGCAGCGTATACGCGGGCATTATTTATAATCGATTCGTACAGCCTAGAATGGTCGATGGGTGTGGTAAAGCTGTGCAGATCTGGGATAAACATATTGATTTGGTACTCGGCGCTTTTTGTTTTTGCCATATCAACAATCGGCAACATCGCCCCAAAATAATTGCCAATGTGTAAATCATTGTTTGCACGGATTCCCGTTAATATCACATCTTTTGCCATATGTACTTAGTATACCACTCACTCTGTAAAGTACCCAGCCGCCGTATTATTGGCTCACGATGTAAATAAGGGCAACGACAGCAACTACACCAATTGCAAGGCTGATGCGCGACCAAAGTTGCGCCAAGAACGGGTCATATGCAGTCGCATGCTCTAGCTCGCCTAAAATGGCGGGTACATTGGCGGCGCTGCCGGTGAATAGTAATGTACGCTCGTGCCATTCGGGCTCGAATTTATTTTTGAACTGTTCTAAGCCGCGGAAGGAATAGTAGCGCTGCCCAAACCGCTTTACGAGTTTAAGCATCGCTTTTGTTGCCGCTGGCGCATGGAGCGTATCTATTTTAGCGAGTGGCGCAAAGCCAATGTTGAGCGACTGCACCGATTGATGCGATAACTTTTGCAATACAGTTGCGAATAAATAGTGCATGCCAACTGGTGGCGTGGTGTTGCGTGACCGAAACTGATCGACTGACGCGAGGGTGTCGCTGTAGGTAGGGATTAAGTTTAAGTACGCAACAACTTCGGTATTTTCATACAGCACAAACACACGCGACTCGCGCATGTAGTCGGGGCTAAAGTAGCCCATCATAAACGTGTATTCGCGGCGACCGCTGTTTAACCATTCGTTTGATATGCTGTGTAGCTGTGCGATTTGCTGTGGCGTGAGGTTTTTCCACTCTTCGACATGTAGGTCGAGCCGTGCTGCTTTGTTGGTAACATAGCGAAAATGTTTGTTGCGTAGTGTCCCAGTCATAAAATTTTCAACTGGAACAATCGCTTCATGCCCAATTGCAAGTTTTGAAAAATCAAGCGAATCATATATAGGCTGGCTATGCTGCGTAGCGTTCAACACGGCTATCCCCCACCCGCTTTGCGTTGCATAATTATAAAAGCTTTGTATCAGGGCCGGGAACTCCACTGCATCACCGTTTGGGTCACCTAGCACGATTAAATACCGGCGCGATGCCTTGTATGCCAGTAGCGATTGCCCCGAGGGTGAAAAGTAGTACGCTTTATCGGCGGGCCATAGCTTGAAATAATCGTCACTCGACGCGGGGGTATTTTCAATAATTTTGTGCGCCCTCTCGCGTTGCCGAGCGCTTGGCGATAATGGCCCAAGCGACAAAGGCTGGAACAAGGCGTTCAGCAATGCGAATGTAATAATAAGCCCGACACCGTTTAGTGACGCCAAAAATAGGCGCGCTACGCGTGTCGGTGTGTTAATTAGCTCGTTCGGCAACACCAGGGCCGATATTGTCTCCTGCGCCGCGTCTTGTACTGACACGGGTCGTTCGTGCATAATTTCTGGGGCCAGGATTGTATAGCCAAGTATGCCGTACAGCAAACCGACTGGGGATATGAGCTCAAGAA
>JAJXWT010000029.1 GCA_021781475.1 bacterium | reverse complement strand
ATTAACTGGTTGTGTGGTGGGTATAGTGTTGATTTAGGCAAAGCTCACATAGCCGTTGTTGGCCAAGGCAGGCTTGTTGGCAAGCCACTTATCGCAATGTGGAACCAGGCGGGCTATAATGTGACGCCAGTTGATATTGCAACTAAAAATCGTGCTGACATATTAAAATCTGCCGACGTGATTGTGACCGCTACCGGTGCGCCGCGGAGCATCGTTGCCAGCGACGTTAAACAGGGCGCTGTGGTCATTGACGCCGGTACTGCAAGTGAAAACGGCGCAGTAGTGGGCGACGTGGCCGATGACGTGCGTGAGCGACCTGACGTTTCGATTACTCCAAAAAAGGGCGGGGTTGGCCCCCTAACAATTGCAGTGCTTTTTGACCACCTTATTCAGGCCTGCTTACGGCAAGTTAACTTAAATTAAGGGCTTGCTTAACACGAGCAACAACTTGGCTGGGCGTAAGCTCGGCCTTTACAATGTAGCTCAACACACCCAGGTCTTTTAGGCTCGCGGGGGCTTCTTCTTTGCCAAGGTTTGTCAAAATTATCACCGGCACGGTTTTATCGGTGGCACGAATCCGCGCCAAGGCTTCATCGCCGCGCATGTGGGGCATTTGCAGGTCAAGCAAAATGATATCGGGCTTAGTCTTGCCCACCATCTGCACGCCAAGCTCACCGTCGCTTGCGGTAGACACATCAAACCCGGCGGCTTCAAATTTCATACGATACATTTGGTTTATCGTTGGGTCGTCCTCGATAATCGCAATTTTTGTCATGGTTTCACTATACCAGTTTTTGGTTATGCTTGGTATAGTAGTGGTATGCAAGCCGGTGGGGACAGTACGTATGTGGTTGTGGCACTTTATGGCGCACTTGCGCTGTTTTTATTGTTGGGGTTGATTGTGTACGAAATTGCCTATGCCGCTCGACATAAGCTAAAATTGCCCCTGCCACTGGCAAAACACACCGATGTAGACCGCGATTCCCACCAAGAACTTGAGCGGCAGGTACAAGCGGCAACCGCAAAGCTGCGCAAGGTGAACGACGAGCTACGCCGGCTCGACGAAACAAAAGACGAATTTGTGAGTATGGCAAGCCATCAGCTACGTACGCCACTTACAAGTATAAAAGGTTATATTAGTATGGTGCTCGAAGGCGACGCCGGTGAGCTAAACGATGATCAGCGGCGGCTGCTCACAGAGGCATTTACAAGTAGCGAGCGTATGGTCCGGCTCATTGGTGACTTTTTAAACGTGTCGCGCCTGCAAAACGGAAAATTTATGATTGACCGTTCGCTTTCGGCCGATTTGTCGCAAGTTGTGCAGCAAGAAATCAATAATGTAAGCGAAATCGCCGAAGCGCGTGGCATTGGAATCGCCTACCATCAACCATCTCACTTTCCACATTTATTTATCGACGAAGACAAGCTGCGACAGGTTATTATGAACTTTTTAGACAACGCAATTTATTACTCGGGTGATAGTAGGGTGATCTCAGTGCGGCTTTATACCAACGAAGGCGCGGCGGTGTTCGAAGTGGTTGACCATGGCATTGGGGTGCCGGCAAGCGCGCAAAAGCGGCTGTTTACCAAGTTTTTTCGGGCAGAGAATGCTCAGGTGCAGCGGCCAGACGGGACAGGCGTGGGGCTCTACTTAGCAAAGCAGGTGATTACTGGCCATGGTGGCAAAGTGCTTTTCCGTTCTACTGAAGGCGAAGGTAGCATGTTCGGGTTTCGATTACCAATTAAAAAGTTGTCCACAGCTCCCCCTGAGTAGATAGCTTGAGCTACTGGTCTAAGGCAAAGGCGCTCTTGACTACTTTAAGAGTATGCGGTATGCTACATGCAAACTATCCCAAAAAACAAATATGAAAGGAAGTATATGGCACGCATAGCACGCCACAAAGTCGTTACCGCAATTGCGGCTTTCGCAATTGTCGCAGCTGTCGTCGCGCCGGTCGCTGCCAGCGCAGCAACCGCCAACACCACCATTAACGCAACAGTGAACACGTCGATCACTGTCGCAAGCACTGGGGCCGTGAGTTTATCACTCACGCCAGGGGCCTCACCAGTAGAAAGTAGCGCGAGCGACACCGTGACTGTCAACACAAACGATACAAACGGCTACACGCTCACTTTGGCTGACACCGATACCAACACGGGCCTTGTGAGTGGCGCAAACACAATTGCTGCGACCGCTGGAACGTGGGCAACCCCCGCTACCATGGCGACAAACAGCTGGGGGTATGCAGTCGCCGGCTCGCCCTTTAGCGCTTCGTATGCGGCTGAATCGAACGCCACGGGTAGCGCCTATGTATGGGCGGGTATGCCTGCCTCGAGTGCACCGCAAACTATCAAAACAACGGCTACGACCGCATCGAACGACACAACGACGGTGTGGTACGGCGTTAAGGTGGATAGCACCCAACCCAGCGGGGTTGCAACACCGTACAGCGACCAAGTAGTTTATACCGCAACGGCAAATTAGTTCCAATGAATATACTGCGACACCACCAGTTTTTAGCACTTGCAGCAGGTATGTGCGCATGCCTTGTGGCAGTTGCTGGTGCCCTTACGGTGTACGCAGCAAGTACGGGCTCTACAGAAAGCATCACGTTGTCGCCAGTGTCAAAGCGGTACACGCTAAACACTGGTACAACGACAAACGATTCGTTTACGATCTCCAATACAGGCAACGTCGCATACAATTTTATTGTATATGCGCGCCCGTATGCCATTATTAATTCTGACTACAATAACCCAAACTATGGCGCCAAGGCGAACGGCGTTGCGAATGCCGACGCCTATCAATGGGTTAAGTTCCCCGTGACGACCTACCACTTAAACCCGGGCGAATCAGCAACGGTGCCCTACAGCCTTGCGGTGCCAAGCAGTGCCGCGCCAGGCGGGCACTATGGAGTAATTTTTGCCGAGACTCAAGCGAGCGGCGGGAACGCGTCGATTGCCCGCGATAAGCGCGTTGGTATGGTAGTGTATGCAACGGTGAACGGTACGTATAAAATGGGCGCGACCATTGGCAAACCGACCATTCCATTTTTTCAACTAGAACCGCCCCTTTCTGCGGCCATAAATGTGCAAAATACGGGGAATGCTGACTTTTTGGCAGATATCCAGTACAGGGTAACGGATATTTTTGGTAATCAAAAATATGTCGCAAAAAATACCTATGAGGTATTGCCCGCAACGACACGTGCCATTGGGCTGCAGTGGGGGGCCGCGCCGGCATTTGGTTTATTCAAAGTACAGATTATTAGTACGGCGCTCAACAAGGTGAGTAACAATACCGCGTATGTGTTTATGGCGCCGTACTGGTTTTACGGCTTTGTCGCAATTGTAATAGTAGGGGGTGTGATGTATGCATTGGTTCGCAGGCGCAGGTAGGGTATTGGTGGCACTGGTGGTGGCAGCGGGGCTGACGTTTGGCACCGCGCATGCGGCAAGCACCCTTGTTACGGCCGTGGTGTGCGCTTCGGCGAATGGGTCTGTTATTAGCCTGACGTCGCCGCATACCGACAGTACTATTAATTCTGGCACAGTGACCATAAGTGGCAATGTCAAGCAAGCGCAGTCGGTGAGTATTGCCGTTGATGGCACGACTGTGTCGACTGTGCCGCTAGATACCCTGAACCAGGATTTTTCAACGAACA
>JAJXWT010000016.1 GCA_021781475.1 bacterium | reverse complement strand
GAGCACCAACAGGCCGCCTACGAAGCTTCGGTGAACGCAAATGTTGCGATGATATGTGTGGGAACCGATACCCATAGCAGTGGTGAGGCGGTGCAGTTTAGCAAAACACACGCCCTTGCCTGGCCGGCTATTGGGGTGCACCCGCATAATGCAGCCGAAGGGTTTGAGTCAATAGCACAGCTTTTAATAGATGAAAAGCAGTCAATTATAGGCATTGGCGAAATAGGGCTAGACTACCATTACCATAACAGCCCCAAGCACCTGCAGCGACAAATCCTTGAGGCACAGATACAGCTTTCGCTCGACAATAACTTGCCGATTAGTTTCCATGTCCGCGATGCGTTTGATGACTTTTGGCCAATTTTTGATAACTTTCATAACGTACGCGGCGTGCTGCATAGTTTTACCGATACGTTGCAGAATGCCGAAAGGGGCTTTGCGCGGGGCCTATATGTAGGGGTGAACGGCATTAGCACGTTTACAAAGGATCCACTCCAGGCGCAATTTTTTACTACGGCTCCTACTAGCCGGATACTCCTTGAAACAGACGCACCCTATTTGACACCTAAGCCATTCCGTGGTAAAATGAATATACCAGCATATGTGGGGAGCGTGGCGGAGTATCATGCGCATGCCCGTGGCATACCGCTCGAAGCTCTTGTGAACGCGACCACCGCAAATGCCGAGGCATTATTTAGAGTGAACTTCAATGAATTCGACAGATTACATTCAGCCCCAACAGTCACAGCATGAACTTGAACCTCCTGTAGAATCAGACGCGGATATTGCTCAGCTTGCAGACGATATTGATAAGATTTTTGAGGAAATCGCCGGTGCCGATTCAAATAAAGGGTCGCGTATAGCGGAATTTATCCATGGCGGCAAAAGCCGTACTGAGTCAGGGGATACACCCCGACAACTAGCTGGCGTTAACACACTCGTTGGCGACGCACTAGATGCCGCTCTACCCGCCGGTGGTAATGTGGGCTACGACCAAGCCCGGTTTGAGTCACAGCCCCCAGTTGCTCAGCACTACGCTGCTGAGACGGGGCAGCCGCTTACAGGGACATTTGCTCGCTTTGCTGAAATGACTAAAGACCTTCCAATTACAACGATTGCTAAAAAGGCACATGAGGCGGAAGAGGTGAGCGGCGGGATTGTTGAGCTTGCGGAGCAGGTTCTACTCGCGCGTAAAGATTTTACTGGCGCCCCGCGCGATGCGCTCGATGTGCCAAAGGAGCTTCTATAGTGAATATCCAGTCTTTGGTCCGCTCGCTTATTGGCGACATGCCACGATTTGGTAGCGTTAAGTTGCCAAGGTTTGCCAACCCCAGTCAACCATATTCGGAGCGTGAACTGATCGCGTTTGAGAGTAAGCTTGGGGCCCAACTGTTTGGCCCCGTTCCCACTGGTCACCAGCGCGAGTTCTTTTGTGTCGATGAAACAAGCTGGATCTGGTACGATGCCTGGCGCGAGAATGGTGAACCACGCCAAACGACAATACGCTACGAAGTGCAACCTGCGGGGGTACTCAAAATTCAGCAAGGTGCGCGGTATAGTTACCTTGAAGGTGCCGAGCTGCAAAATTTCATTAAAGCAGTCGAAGCGTACCACCACGCCGTACTTACAAAGCTTTATCACAAACAAGTCGCTACGACATAGCTGATATAATAATAAGATACATGCAATCGGCCCCTATCACCTATTTGGACCATGCTGCCGCCACGCCTGTGGCGAACTTTGTGGTTGCCGCAATGCAACCCTATTTAACAGATCAGTTTTATAACCCGAGTAGTCCGTATGCGCCAGCTATCCGAGTGCGCCATGATTACGAAACCGCAAAGGCCGAGATTGCGGCCGTGCTTGGGGTTAAGCCCGACGAGTTAGTAATGACGGCTGGGGCGACTGAGTCAATAAACCTAATAATTACTAGTGTAAGCGGCCATGTCGTGACAAGTAGTATTGAGCACCAGGCTGTGTTAGCGGCAGCGGCCACGCATGAGCATACGTTTGTGCAGCCCGATGCAAATGGCAGCATTAATCCTGAGTCAATAACTCAAGCGCTGCGGCCAGATACGGTGCTAGTCAGTATTGCACTTGCTAATAATGAACTTGGGACAATTCAGTCGCTCAAGGACATCGCCATGGCGCTTGAGGCAGAGCGTGAACGGCGGCGTATTGCGCACGAGCCTATGCCGCTCTATTTTCACACTGATGCATCACAGTGCGCGGGCCTATTAGATTTGCATGTGAGCCGACTGGGTGTTGATGCGCTGACGCTCAACGCTGGCAAGGTATACGGCCCAAAGCAGGTTGGCTTATTGTGGGCGGCAAATTATGTTCGGTTGCAGCCAGTTGTTGTTGGCGGTGGCCAAGAACGCGGCATCCGTAGTGGTACCGAAAACGTTGCGGGCACGATTGGGTTTGCAAAGGCCCTGACCGTGGCCGATCAACATCGCAAGGCCGAAGCTGCTCGTTTGCATCAGTTGCGCGATACTTTGCGTGCACGGCTTGAGCAGGCGTTTCCTTGGGCGGTTATTTCGGGCAACCCTAAAAAACAACTCCCTAATTTTTTGCATATTTCGTTCCCGGGGCTTGATGCCGAGCGGTTGTTGTTTGCGCTCGAAACTATGGGCGTACTGGTGGCGACAGGGAGCGCATGTGCCGCTAATAAAGGAACGCGCAGCCATGTGCTGACTGCAATCGGCATGCCACCAGAGGTCGCCGATGGCAGCCTGCGCATATCACTCGGCAAATTAACCGACCAAGCCGCCGTTGATCGGGCGGCAGACTGTATAATAAGTGTAGTCCGTGCGGAATCGCAGCGGGTGGGAAACTTATGAAACTGATTAAAACAATTCTTTCGTTGATTATTATTTTTTTGCTGCTTGTAGTTGGCATCAGCGCTTATTTGGGACCCGACAGTTTACGTTTTTGTCCGCCATCGCCGGTTGCGAATGCCACCGGTAACTGCGCAAAGGTTGATGCAATTGTTGCAATTAGCGGCGGCGATACCATTGCGCGCACCGACGAGGCGATTAAATTATATAAAGCCGGCTGGGCAGACACACTAATTTTTAGTGGTGCCGCCGCAGACAAATCGGGGCCATCTAATGCTGCGGTTATGCAGCGACACGCGATTAATCAAGGCGTTGACCCAACCGCGATTACACTCGAAGACCAAAGCAACAGTACTGATCAGAATGCCCGCTATGTGATGGATATTGTAAAAGCCCGGGGGTACCGCTCAATTATTTTGGTGACAAGCGCCTACCATGAGCGTCGCGCCCTTTTGCAGTTCCAGCACTACGCGCCACTTATTAACGGTGTGCGCACGGCCGTGGTGCCTCACCCGGTTGCCCACGACAAAGACTGGACTCGCTACTGGTGGCTTACTCCATGGGGCTGGACGTTAGCGACAAGCGAAATAGCAAAGAGTGTGATTGTCGCCACTGGCGGCGTGGATGTTTCTGGATGACCCGTGTATACGTTGGCATGAGCGGTGGGGTCGACAGCTCGGTAACCGCCGCGTTATTGGTGGAACAGGGTTACGATGTCACTGGCGTGTATATGAAAAACTGGAGTCAGGACTTGCCTGGCCTTAAGTGCCCGTGGGCAGATGATTTAGCGGATGCCAAGCGAGTAGCTGTGCAACTCGGTATTGACTTTAAGGTATTCGATTTTGAGCAGCAGTACCGTGATAAGGTGGTGCAGTATATGATTGATGAATACAAGCTTGGTCGTACGCCAAACCCCGATATTATGTGCAACCAAGAGGTGAAATTTAAGCTATTTTTAGACACTGCGCTCGAAGATGGCGCCGATATGATTGCGACTGGGCATTATGCACGAGTTGACCACGGTGAGCCGGTCCGTGCTACTCCCCAAAATCGTGTGTTTCCTATTGGCATAGGAGACGGGGGCAACGATTTTGAAGAGCAGCACGCACATGCTCACCTTTTGCTGGCCGCCGATGAAGCAAAGGACCAGACCTACTTTTTGTATCGCGTTACCGGCGAGGCGCTACAAAAAACGCTCTTTCCACTGGGGGACTACGCAAAAGCCCAGGTGCGCGATATGGCACGTACACGCGGCCTATGGACGGCCACTAAAAAAGAAAGCATGGGCGTGTGTTTTGTGGGGCAGGTGGGTATGCGCGATTTTTTGGCGCAATACGTGCAGTCACAGCCCGGCGATATTGTTGATACCACAACGAACAAAGCGATTGGTCGCCACGACGGCGCAATCTTTTATACGCTTGGCCAGCGTCACGGGCTCGAGGTCGGCGGCGGTTTGCCGTACTACGTGGTGGGCAAAAATATGGACAAAAACGAAGTGTACGTGAGCCAAAACATGAACGACGGCGCAATGTGGAAAAACGAGCTAACACTCACAGGCCTGCACTGGATTAATAAACCAGCTGCAAACGGCGAGCCGCTACGCGCGCGCTTGCGCCACCGTGGCAAGCTTTTGCCCGCTAGCCTTAGCGGTGCCACGCTACAGCTAGTAGAACCAGAGCGTGCCGCCGCCGCTGGCCAATCGGCCGTGCTGTACCGTGGCAATGAATGCTTGGGCGGTGGAATAGTTGCGTAAGTTTATAAACAGTTATTGACTGTAAAAATCATGATTTTTTCTGCATGGCTCTGTTCCGAGTAATATCCCAGTCCTACGTATGGCTGCCCCAGGCTAGCGTAGGCTCCCGTCCCGGCATTGTAGCAGTAATAAAAATATGTGAGCTCATATCCCTGCCCGGGGTCCCCTACGCCGGTGTTCGTCGGGTCTACCGGCATGTTGCCATAGCTACCGCGTAAGAATGATAACCAATTGGCGCCGCTGCTAATGTCCCAGCCGCCCGGGCCAGATGCGCTATAGCTCGCAGTTTTTAAAACACCGCTGTTAATACTGTCATACATTAGCAAATCGTTCTTATATTGTGTGCATGTCTTCGGCGCGCCGTGAGTCACGGGCCCGCTGCTGGATTCCGTTATATACAACGATGGTAATGGCTGCCAGAATGGCTATAATGACCACCACGATAAGTAGCTCGACTAGTGTGAACCCCTGGTTATTTTTGCGTGCCATTGATATTGGTAGTGTAGAGGAAGCAAACCCGTGCGTCAAACCGCTTAAGCTTTAGTGTTTAGTCTTCAAGTATGTATATAATAGAGTGGTTATGCAGCAAAGTGTGGGCACGCCAAACACAAGCAGGGGTTTTACGCTCGTCGAGCTATTGATTGTTGTCGTGGTGATAGCGATTTTGGCGGCGATTACGGTGGTCGCCTATAATGGCGTTCAGGCCAGGGCGCAGCAGGCACGCCTTTCGAGCGAAACCCAGTCACTACAGCAAAAACTTGAACTCTACAACGTCGATAATATGGTATATCCACAATCCATTACCGATTGCCCGACGCCGAGCGCTGCCGACCTATGCCTCAACCCGAGTAGTGGTGAAACGTACCGTTACGCTGCGTTTACGCCCACTAGCCCGGCGGTTGCCGGGTATGTCCTCAACACTGCGTATGAGCTAACTATTCTTGGGAGTAGCCAGTTTTTATATAGTTCGAACGCCGAGCGATCAAGTACGAATGAGTTTTTACAATATATGGATATGGGCCCCCTTATCGACCAGTACGGCCTTGTAAAGTACCAAATTAGTTTTGATATCAAATCTGCAAACACGAGCACGCAGTCGACAGTTCAAGTGTATTTTCAAAATGGCAGCACAGCGCGCTATGGTGGGCTTAGCGCTCATGTGCCCGTTACAACATCCTATACGCACCAGGTTCTCACGTTTACGCCCTTTTTGAATAACTCGACCGTTTCCCAATCGATGCTTGCATTTTACGGTACCTATAATACCGGTAATATCCCTACGGTTAAGAATGTCCAAATTCAGCTTTCGTTATAAACTGTGTTTGCCGGGTCTGATTACCTCTGTTATACTGTAGGGATGAACGCTCAAGAAATCCGTAACGCTTACTTAAAGTTTTTTGAAGACCGTGGCCATGCGGTGCTTAAACGCGCCCCGCTGGTGCTACACGACGACCCGACAACGCTGTTTACCGGCAGTGGCATGCAGCCAATGATTCCGTATTTGCTCGGTGAACCGCACCCCAATGGTGCGCGCCTCACCGACAGCCAAACATGTATCCGTGCACAAGATATTGATGACGTGGGCGATAACCGCCACACTACTTTTTTTGAAATGCTTGGCAACTGGAGCCTTGGCGATTATTTTAAAGACCAGCAAATCCGTTGGATGTGGGAGTTTTTAACTGAGGTAGTTAAGATCGATCCACACAAATTGTACGTTACTTGTTATATTGGCGAGCCAAAATACAATATCCCCAAAGACGAAGAAGCAGCGGCCGTATGGAAAGAGCTGTTTGAAAGCAAGGGCATTCAGGCCGGCATGGCCGATATTGGCAGTGAACAGGCCGGCGCCGCGCGTGGCGTGCAGCCGGGCGAGCGTATCTTTTTTTACGATGGCAGCAAAAACTGGTGGAGCCGTAACGGCAAGCCCGAAACCACGCCAGTTGGCGACCCGTGCGGCCCAGACAGCGAAATGTTTTACGAATTTGATTTTATTGAGCACGACCCTAAGTTTGGCGTCCACTGCCACCCCAACTGCGACTGCGGCCGCTTTATGGAAATTGGCAACAACGTGTTTATGAGCTACAAAAAGGTTGCCGATGGCGTGTTCGAGCCCTTGGCGCAAAAAAACATCGACCATGGCAGCGGCCTCGAGCGCATAGCGGCCGCCGCCCAAAACGACCCCGATGTCTTTAGGGTGTCGCTTATGTGGCCGATTATTGAAAAGCTGCAGCAAATATGTGGTAAAGACTACGGGAGCCACACCGAAAGCATGCGCGTAATCGCCGACCACCTACGTGTGGCGACGTTTTTGGCGGTAGATGGCTGCGTGCCAAGCAACAAGGAGCAAGGCTACGTAATGCGCCGCCTTATCCGCCGGGCTATCCGCTACAGCTTTGAATTAGGGGTTGAACAAAACTTTTTGGCCGAAATTGTGCCGGTGATTGCCGATTTATACCACCACGATTTCCCCGAAGTCGCCGAAAATCGCGAAAACATTGTCGCGGTGCTGGTAAAAGAGGAAAAAGCCTTTAGGCAAACCCTCCGTAAGGGCATTAAAGAGTTGCAAAAATTGTTTGCTGTTACCGGGCAGAACCATGGGGACGTATTGTTTACTCTTTATGATACCTATGGATTTCCAGTCGAATTGAGCGTTGAAGAATGCTACAAGCAGGGCATTAAGCTTGACGAAAATTGGCGCGAACAGTTCGAAGCCAAGATGGAAGAACAGCGCAATCGCTCACGAACCGCTACAAAAGGCGAATTTAAGGGCGGCTTAGGCGGCCAAACGTTACAGCACAAAAAATACCATACCGCGACCCACCTGCTGCAGTCGGCCCTTAGGCAGTTGTTTGGCCTCGAACTTCGTCAGCATGGCTCAAATATCACCGAAGAGCGCCTGCGGTTCGACTTTAATATTGATCACAAAATGACCCCCGAAGAAATCCAGCAGGCTGAAGACCTTGTGAATGGCTGGATCAGCGAAGATCTGCCTGTGACGTTCACGGAATACCCGGCTAAGCAGGCGCTCGATATGGGCGCGATTGGCCCATTTGGCGAACGGTATGGCGAAACGGTAAAAGTCTACCAAATGGGTGAAGGCGATCACATTGCGAGTCTTGAAATTTGTGGCGGCCCCCACGTTGACCACACCGGCCAACTTGCCGAAGGTGGCAAGCGGTTTAAGATTACCAAAGAAGAAGCCAGCAGCGCCGGTATTCGCCGCATTAAAGCGGTATTACAGTAAGGCTACGCACTAATCTCGGCAAGCCGTAGTGCGGCATCTGTGAGCATTCCGAAAAAAACTTCGGGGTGGTCACGGTATCCATTAAGTATAGATTCGTAGCTTTGCGCGCGATCCGCTGGGCTTTGGGGCCGGTCTTGGGTATCGGAAATCATCATACTGAGGTTCGCTGAAGGGTATATGCGGTTATTGCGCCTTGGCATGCCAACATTTAGGGTCGCCGACAGGCTAGAGCCGGACGTAAAGCCTTGCGCGACTCGAAGGAAATAACTCCGTATAATCTGTTCGCCTAGCACGGCTGTCTGTAGTCGCGCAGTCGTTTCGATTGGGTTGCCTATGCGGTCTTTATCAACTGTAATGAACTCTTGGTTTAGGAGCCGGCTTGGGCTTGCATCGTATAGTTGCATCAGCATGGCTAGTTCGCTGGTGGGGGCGGCAGCGCCACTTTGTCGCTCGGCAAGGCCACTTAAAAAATCTACAGCGTCGTTTTCGTCTACTGGTAGGGACCTTGGTGGTTTGCCCGCCGCTACATCTTTTCGATAGTAGTACTGGTTTGGCGCATTTTTGTGGTCGATAGAGGCGAATAATTCATCTACATGTTCTGAATCAGCATGTGGCGACCCGGCGACAGAGTATTCAATTAGATTGCCATGGTCTAGGTAGTATCGAACATGAACACTACTCACACCCTGTGTACTTAGTCTGCCGATAGCACTTTCACATCGCTGAAAGTTTTGCCGTTCGGCATTAAAGCTCAGTGGTCCCACTCCCATAAGCCCAAGTTCACGTATAATGCGGAGCGTTGGGACCCCGCTGGTTGACATATATTCTGCAAAATCAGACTCACGGTGTAAAAATGCCTCGCTGAGCGCGTCGGGTATGGTTCTTGTAACAGTGTCGTCAATCTGTTCTTGTCGTAGGTCGACAGGCATGACGGCGTCAAAGGTACTGCCTGCTGGCTGGCCGAGAGTAGCAGGGAAATCTATTTGGCTGAAAGGGCCATAGGGAGATTTTGGTAGTTTTGGCATATATCCATATATTATAGCACAAACACAATAAAATTACAACTTTTGTGGAGTGGCCGGCTCGCAGGTGCTATAATAAGTAGCACTTATGGTTTTAGAAAAACTTCGGCACACATTCCAAAAAACAGAACAACAAGATTACCTAGTAGGGCTTGATATTGGTACTGAATACGTAAAAGCTTTAATCGCCAAGGTTGACGGCGAGGATATTCAGATTATAGGTGTTGGCCGGGCGCATCAACAGCTGGGCGACATGCACCAGGGTGCGATTGCTGACATTGCCGGTGTGGTGAAAAACTGCGAAGACGCCTTAAGCGCTGCCGAAGAACAGTCTGGCTTGCAGGCAAAAAGCTGCGTGATTGGAATCGCCGGCGAATTAGTAAAGGGTGCCACGAGCACGATTAAGTACCGCCGCCCGCAGCCAGACCGCCCGCTTGACGAAACCGAAATGGAATTTATCATTGAAAAGGTTCAAGATAGGGCCGCTAAGCGGGCGCAAAAACAAATCGCGCTCGAAACAGGCAATGACGAAGTCGATGTCAAGCTGGTAAACAGCGCACTTGTGAGTATCCACATTGATGGCTACAAGGTGAGTAACCCAATTGGGTTCCAGGGCAAAGATGTCGCAGTGCAAATTTATACGGCCTTTGCCCCTATGGTGCACATTGGCGCCCTAGAAAGGGTGGCAAACGAGCTGTCACTTGAGCTCATTGCGGTTGCCGCCGAACCGTTTGCTGTAAGCCGGAGTGTTTTGGGTACCGATGCGAACAGCACATTTACCGCCATTTTGGCCGATGTGGGTGGCGGTACGACCGATATTGCCGTGGTGAATGATGGTGGCGTAGAAGGCACAAAAATGTTTGGCATTGGCGGGCGGATATTTACGAATGCGATTGCAAACGACCTTGGGGTCAGCTACGAAGACGCCGAAAAGCTTAAGGTGAACGTTGACCACGAACAGGTAAAAGAAAGTGTCAAAAAAGATATTCGTAAATCTGTCGATAAAACACTTGATGTGTGGCTGGCGGGCGTTGAGCTTGCGCTTGGTGAATTTGACAGCGTTGACCACTTGCCGAATCGCATTTTCCTGTGTGGTGGTGGTTCGAGCTTGCAGCAGCTCATGGACGCTTTGGCACAGCGCGAGTGGTATAAGGACTTGCCATTTACAAAAAAACCGACCGTTCAGCATATCGATCCAAGCGAGGTTGTCGGCATCACCGATGCCACGGGCGAGGTCAATGACCATACCTATATTACCGCCATGGGTCTTTTGCGGGTTGGCTATGATACAATGATTGGCAACACCGATAACGGCACACTAAAAGAAAAGTTGAACCGGATGCTGAGGATATAGCCAATGCAAAAAGACGTTATTTACATTGATACCGAAGACGACATTACTAATATTATTGGCAAGGTAAAAGACAGCGAAGGTAAGGTTGTTGCGCTCGTTCCCCCCAAGCGTATTGGGGCGATTCAAAGTGCGGTTAATTTAAAGCTTGTGCACCGGGCGGCCGAGCAAGCCGACAAACACCTGGTGGTGGTTACCAATAACGCGGCGCTGACCGCCTTGGCTGGTAGTGCCGGTATACCGGTTGCCAAAAACCTGCAAAGCAAGCCCGAAATGCCAGTTGTAAACGAGCTTGACCCAGAAGATGATGTGATTGATGGGAACGCACTCCCGGTTGGTGAGCACATAAAGCTTGGCGGCATGGCCGTCGAAGAACTGGACGATCCTGCGGCGCCTGTAGTAGATGACGCCACTGTCGTGGGCGTTGGGGCTGCCCTTGCAAAAAATGCCAAAGAAAAAATTGGGATTGGTAAGGGTGCGATTGCGGCAACGACTGCACATGCGCGCACCAAAGTGCCTAATTTTGATAGTTTCCGCAAAAAGTTATTTATTGGCGGCGTAGCTTTGGTAGCTTTGATTGCATTTTTGGTGTGGGCGCTTGTGTTTGCGCCGACCGCAAACATTGTCATTACGGCAAAGACTTCACCTAGCGCGCTCAGCACGCAAGTGAGCGTGGGCACTAACCTGACAACCAGTCTGCAGGCGGGCACTATAAAGGCGATTTCAAAAACAAGCACGCAAGATGTCTCCACTCCGTTTACACCGACCGGTCAGCAAAATATCGGCAAAGTCGCGACTGGGACTGTTACGCTCGACCCGACAGTGGCCACAAAACTTACGGTGTACGGTGGTCAATCGGTGACCATTCCGGCTGGCAGTAGCGTGCAGTACAATAGCTTGTCATTTACCACCGATGCGCCGGTCACCTTTAGCGACAGCAACCGTGGCGCAACAAACGTATCGGTTACCGCCACGCAGTCAGGGGCAAGCTACAACGGGGTAAGCGGAGCAGCAACGACGTCACCAAACGGTACAAATGCAACGTTTGTTTCCACAAGCGGCGGCACCGACCAAACAGTGGCTGTGGTGCAGCAGAGCGATGTGGATGCGGCGATGGGCGGTCTGCAAACCAATAGCGCCACGTCGCAAGCAAAAGCGGCCTTGGTTAAGCAGGTTGGCTCCAACTACATTGTCATTGATGGAACATTTGCAGCTGATACCAGTGCCGTGAAGCCGTCGCCCGCTGTGGGGCAACAGTCGCCCGATGGCAAGGCAACGCTTGCGGGCACGATCACATACTCAATCTTGGCGGTGCCACGCACTGAAGCCCAAACGTACTTAAACGCATACTTTGCTCAGCAAATTGACGGCAGGCAGAACCAAAAGGTCTACGACAACGGCATTGGTAGCCTTGCGTTCAGCACGCCAGTTGCCAACCAGGGTGGTTACCTAGTAACGGCAACAGCCACAGGCAAAATTGGTCCGA
Organism: bacterium; assembly: GCA_021781475.1. Classification (GTDB taxonomy): domain Bacteria; phylum Patescibacteriota; class Saccharimonadia; order Saccharimonadales; family Saccharimonadaceae; genus Saccharimonas. The sequence goes on along the minus strand of JAJXWT010000016.1, from coordinate 5,894 downwards.
CAATCGACGCAACAGCGGTCAAAAACTATGCCAAGGGCAAAAAATCAGGCGAAATTAAGGCGTATGTCGAAGCAATTAACGGTGTCAACAGCGCGAATGTGACATTCAGCCCATTTTGGGTCACTACGGCGCCAAGTAATACCAGCAAGATAACTGTACAGTTTAACCTAAATGGCTAGTGTGCACGTATTGGCGCTTGACGTTGGCGTGAAGCGCGTTGGCGTGGCGCTTGCTGATACGTCTGTAAAAATTGCCGTGCCATACGCGGTTGTTCAGGCCGATGGTACTGAAATCGCTACAATCACCGACATTGTGCGCAAGGAATCAATTGGCACGCTTGTACTGGGCTACCCGCGCAACCAATCTGGTGACGCGACGGCTCAAACACAATACGTGCTCGATTTTGCCCGGCGCTTACCCGCAGAGCTCCAGCCGCTCGTCGTGTATCAAGACGAATCACTCACGAGCGTGCAGGCTGAGCAACAACTGCAGGCGGCTCAAAAACCCTATAGCAAGGGTGATATCGACAAGCTGGCGGCAAGCCTAATACTACAAGATTATTTGGAGCTTCAGCATGGACGGATTTAGGCGCGCAAAAAATAATACAGAAACCTCGGCGCCGGCTACTCCGCCCGTAAATCAGGTGCAGCCCACACGGACGCCACCCCAAACTCGCCCAGCTGGCGGGGCGCCAATTGATTTATCATTAGTGGAACAACCGCCACTGGTCGCACGCCGACAGCGGCGCTCGTTACTGCGCAAAGTAATTTACGCGGTGTTGCTCGTACTGCTTGCCGGGGCGGCCGCCCTTGCGCTGTGGTACCATAGCGCGCTGCAGCCGCTCAACGCACACGATACAAGCAAAACGGCATTTACGGTTGAAAGTGGGCAGCGATTAAGCACAATTGCCGCCAACTTGCAGCAACGGGGGCTGATTAAAAATCAGTATGCCTACCAGGTATATGCTCGTTTTACGCAGCAAGAAAGTATTCCCGCAGGGGTTTGCAGCCTGAGCCCATCTGAAAGTGTGGCGAAAATAGCCAGTACGCTCGCAGCCGGGTGTCACGACTATAAAGTGGTGACCTTTTACCCCGGTGCGACAATTGAAAAACCGTTATACAAACCAGCGGGCGCGCACATTGACCAAACAATGTACGTAAAATACGTTTTGGCAAAAGCCGGGTATAGCGCGAGCGACATTAGCAAAGGGTTGGGTGCGCAGTATACTGGGCCGCTATTTGCCGATAAGCCGGCTGGCACAACCCTAGAAGGCTACATATACGGTGACACCTACTTTGCTGACACAAATGCAACGGTGGGCCAGGTACTCCAAATGGCATTTGATAAAATGTACACCGATATCCAGGCAAACGATCTTGTGGCAAAGTTTAAGGCACAGGGCCTAAACCTGTACCAGGGTATCACCCTAGCCTCGATTGTCCAACGCGAACTTAACTGTGAAGATAAGCCGACCCCGGCGCGCAAACAAACCTGTTATAGCTACCAGCAAACAATTGCGCAGATATTTTTAAAGCGCCTGCACGAAGGCGGCACACTGGGGAGCGACGTGACGTATATTTATGCGGCCGACATGTTGGGTGTTGCCCCGACACCGACGCTTGACTCGCCCTACAACACGCGCATCAACTCTGGCTTACCTCCGGGCCCAATCGCATCGCCGGGCCTATTGGCTATGCGAGCGGTCGCGAACCCTTCTAATACAGATTACAATTACTTTATCGCAGGTGATGACGGCTTAATATATTTTGCACACACACTGCAAGAGCACGAAGCGAATATCGCACAGCATTGCAAAATCCTATGTAATGCGTCGTAATATACATAAACTGATTGATATTTTGGACTATTTTTGCTAGAATACTGGCAGCAACCTTGGTGCTCGGGGTACCTGCCGGTGCGTTTACGCATGGTAGGTGAGTGGGTTCACCGCTAGTAGCTAAGGGGCCTACCTTTAAATGTCGTACGGATGCCGAAATAAGCATATTATAAAAATAGTAAAAATAGGTCGACACGTGCATTCCTTTCCCTCAGGCAGGGAGAAAGACAAAGTGGGGTAGCTGCATACACAGCAATGCGTGTGCCAGGAGCGAATATTCGTAATCAGGTTATAGCAGGGGCATTACCCCAAGGCGCTATTAATAGCAACGTGGCAATCGTAAACAACGATCCGCCACGGGTTAAGAAACGTTCGTCGCGGCGCACCGTGTCGGCAACGTCAGTCGTTTCATATATTGGCATATTTTTACTGATTATAACGTTCGTTGCCGTAAGCTACCGCCCACCAGAACAGGCGACAACCTACGCCAGTGCTAACGCTGGTCAGCTAGCGTCGACCGCTGCGGCTAATAGTGGCACGACCGCTGGCGATGTTGACCAACTCCTTGCGACGACTATTGGCGCTAACCTTGCGGACGCAACTAATTTGCCGGTAGCAAATAACGTCGCAAACCTTTCGCAGTCACTTGCGGCCGAAAGCGTGCTTGCTCAAACCGACACGAACACGGTGTCAAAGCCCCTAATACAAACGTCGCCAGACACAAACGCGATTAAAACATACATCACCGTTGCTGGTGATACCGTGCCGGCAGTAGCGGCTAAGTTTGGCATTAGTGCCCAAACAGTGCGGTGGGTAAACAACCTTACTTCGGATGCGCTTGAGCCAGGCAAAACGTTAACAATCCTTTCCAAAGATGGCATTTTATATACGGTGAAAGCCGGGGACACAATCGACAGCATTGCCTCTAAGTACAGGGCCGATGCCAACATGATTATCCACGATAACAACCTGGAGCTGTCTGGCAATCCGCCGGTTGGTACGCAGCTAATTATTGCAAACGGTATTTTACCTGCAGATGAGCGCCCTGGCTACGTCGCGCCACGCACTGTGTATGGTGGCTACGTAAGTACAGGCTATAGCGCCGATATCGCCGCCTCGGTTGGCAACCGCTACGCCTGGGGTAACTGCACGTGGTACGCGTACGAGCGCCGTGAGCAGCTGGGCAAGCCAGTTGGCAGCTTTTGGGGTAACGCAAGCACGTGGGCGTACAATGCCCGGCTTGCCGGCTACCAGGTTGACTACAGCCCGGCACCAGGCGCCGTTATGGTGAACGGTGGTGGCTATGGCCATGTGGCGATTGTCGAATCAGTGAACCCAGGTGTGTCCGTACACGTGAGCGAAATGAACGCAGAGCGTGGCGTGGTTTATTTACCTGGAGGTGGCACGAGGAGCGGTGGGTTTAACCTTGTCGATCAGTATGATATCCCGTGGAGCGAGGCCGTAAGCGGTTACTACCAGTATATTCACTAAAATAAATCGAAATACTTACGCGCCCCTGTCAAATAAGGGGCGTTTTTAGTATAATACGTTACATATGTTTGCAGATACAGCAAAAGTGATAGTAACGGCCGGCAAGGGCGGCGATGGCGCCGTGAGTTTTCGGCGCGAAATTTATGTTGATAAGGGCGGCCCAGACGGCGGAAATGGCGGCAAGGGCGGTGATGTCGTTTTTATGGCAACTACTGGCGAAAACACTCTGTTGGACTTTCGTTATCAACCAAACTTAAAAGCCCAAGACGGCGGTGCGGGCGCCAAGCGCGACAAGCATGGGCGTAACGGCGATGATTTGATTGTAAAAGTCCCCATTGGCACGATTGTAAAGCGCGGCGGCGAAATTATTGCCGATTTAGCGCGCGACGGTCAGCAAGTGGTAGTCGCCAAGGGTGGTGATGGCGGCTTTGGCAACGCACACTTTAAAAGTAGTATTCGCCAAACCCCACGCATGGCGGAACTTGGCGAGGTTGGCGACGCTTTTGAGGCCGACCTAGAGCTAAAGTTACTAGCCGATGTAGGATTGATTGGTTTCCCGAACGCGGGTAAATCAACCTTTTTATCGGTGGTGAGCAATGCTCGCCCCGAGATTGCCGATTATGCGTTTACTACCCTTACGCCAAACTTAGGGGTAGCGAAAGTTGACGACGGCACACTTTTGATTGCCGATATCCCTGGCCTGATTGAAGGTGCGAGTGAGGGCAAGGGCCTGGGCGACGACTTTTTACGCCACGTGGAACGCACAGCGGTGTTGCTGCACCTTATTGACGCGTACAGCAACGATGTTGCCGCAAGCTACAACACCATCCGTAGCGAACTTAAAAAGTACAATGAATCTTTGGCGGAACGCGCCGAAATTGTCGCACTTACCAAAATAGAGGGCCTTGACCCTGATATTATTGCCTTGCAAAAAGATGCTCTCCGCAAGGTGGTGCCCGAAGGTACGCCGATTTTTACTATTTCGGCTGTCGCGCACCAGGGGGTGCTCGATGTGCTGCGTGCTGTGCGTGAGCGCGTACAGGCATATCGCACCGCCGCTGCAGCTGCCGAGCAGCAAGACGACAGCGACAGCGAAGACAGCGGGCTAGAGACCATTACGCTTGGCAGGGAGCAGCTGAATGAAAAATGGGACACGTTCCATGATAAAGAAAATAACCTGTGGGTGGTGACCGGGCAAAAAATCGAAAAGTTTGCCCGCCGCACTAACTTTGACCAGTTTGAAAGTGTGAACCGCCTGCGCGATATCATGAAAAAAATGGGCATTTACCACCAATTAGTTCGCGAAGGTGCCGCGGGCGACAGCACTATCCGCATTGGCAACAGCGAGTTCCCCCTGTTAGAGCAATAGTTTTATATAATACTATTGACAAAACATATATAAAGTAGTATAATGCTACCTAATCCTTGGTTGAGGCAGCGAAAGTCGCCTCCCGAGCGACCATTAACACCTTGGATAAAGTATTTTCTTTGTCGCATACAGCTCGTAAACTTTTGCGGTTTGTATGCGACAAGGAATCTTGTACGCCCTTCACGGGAGGACCCCGTGGTCTTTATTGAAAGGGGTTGGGAGGAGCACATGCTCCAACTTTACGAGTTATCGAGCTAACCGCCAATTAGCTCGGACTCACCCCCCCTCTTTTGGGGGGATTGGCACATCAGGACGACGAGGTAACTGCTGGTCGCGTGTCATACATCATTCTGATGCATGATTAGTCTTCCAGGGCTTGTCTGCGCAAGATTTTGCGCCCTGGGCGCCGGGTTTGATACCCCGGGCCATACGCCAATCATACACACGCCAAGCGCCGGGTGGGGCTGGATAAGCCCCGCCCGGTAGCAGCCTTTATCCAAGATGTTTTTCACCCCCTAGCACACGCTAGGGCTTTTTTTGTTATGATATACCTATGGCGCACACATTCTTTTTTTACGACCTTGAAACGAGCGGCTTAAATGCGCGCCAAGACCGCATTATGCAATTTGCCGGCCGACGCACCGACGCGGAGCTGAACACCATTGGCGAGCCCTACAACATACTGGTGGCGCTCAACGACGATACGCTCCCAAACCCCGAAGCCATTATGGTAACCGGTATTACCCCACAAAAAACCCGCGAAGAAGGCTATACAGAGGCAGAATTTACCCGGATACTTATGGAACAAGTCTTTACGCCCGACACAATTACGGTTGGTTTTAACAATGTGCGTTTTGACGATGAATTTATCCGCCATTTGTTGTGGCGTAACTTTTATGACCCCTATGAATGGGCGTATAAGGATGGCCGTAGCCGGTGGGACCTGCTTGATGTGGCGCGCATGACGCGTGCGCTCCGGCCCGAGGGTATTGAATGGCCCGTAGTGGACGGCAAGGCAGTGAACAAGCTCGAACTCATTACAAAGATTAACGGCATTGACCACTATAAAGCGCACGATGCCCTCAGCGATGTAGAAGCGCTCATTGCGGTGACTAAACTCATTAAACAAAAGCAGCCCCAGCTGTATGAATACCTATTAAGGCTGCGTGATAAAAACGAGGTCAAAAAGCTGATCGG
>JAJXWT010000028.1 GCA_021781475.1 bacterium | reverse complement strand
AAGTTTGCAATTTACGGCTGATACTTGGAATAGATTCGAAAAACTCATACGCCTGCTCGACAGTCATAGCAAGCACATCGCTGATCGTTTTATCCTTATACTTGATTTCAAGCGCCTCGCGGTTGTAGCGCCGGCCATGACATTCTTCGCATGTCACGTACACGTCGGGTAAAAAGTGCATCTCAATTTTAATCACGCCGTCACCTTGGCAGTTTTCACAGCGGCCACCCTTGACGTTAAAGCTAAAGCGCCCGGCTTTGTAACCGCGGATATTGGCTTCGGGCATACTGGCAAATAATTCGCGGATTTGCGTAAACACACCCGTGTAGGTAGCTGGGTTGCTGCGCGGCGTGCGGCCGATTGCCGATTGGTCAATGACAATCGCCTTGTCTAGCTGCTCAATACCCTCAATGGTATCATGCGCACCGGGCACAGTTTGCGCTCGGTTTAGCCGCGCCATTAGCTCATTTGCCACGATATCGTTCACAAGGGTCGATTTACCGCTACCACTCACGCCACTCACTACTGTCATAACCCCAAGCGGAAACGCCACGTCGATAGTTTTTAGGTTATTTTCGCGCGCACCACGTACCACGAGCTGACGCTCCTTTTGCACTGCCCGGCGTTTTTTAGGCACTGCAATCTTTTGCGTGCCCGCAAGATACTGCCCGGTGATGCTATTAGGGTTTTGCGCGACTTCGGCGGGTGTGCCCGCTGCCACAATGTGCCCCCCGTGGATCCCTGCCGCAGGGCCAACATCCACCAAATAGTCGGCGCTCGCAATTGTGTCTTCGTCGTGCTCCACTACGATTACGCTGTTGCCCAGGTCGCGGAGTTCCCGTAGGGTCGCAATCAGCTTATCGTTGTCGCGCTGGTGCAAGCCAATCGATGGTTCGTCGAGTACATACAGCACCCCCTGTAGCTTGCTCCCAATTTGGGTAGCCAAACGGATGCGCTGGGCCTCGCCACCGCTTAAGGTGTTCGCAGCGCGGCTCAGCTCTAGATAGTTTAAACCGACGTTGTTCATAAAGCCCAAGCGTGCCGTCACTTCTTTCATAATCGGGTTGGCAATAAATTGCTCTTCGTTTGTTAATGCCGTATTGCCAATTACCCCAAGCGCATCCTCAACGCTCAAATCACACATATCCATAATGTTCATGTCGTGCACGGACACGGCCAGCACCACTGGTTTTAGGCGGCGACCATGGCAGGCGTGGCACTTGCGCTCACGCATAAAGCGCTCTATGTCTTTTTTCATGAATTCGCTATCGGTCTCATGGTAACGGCGTTCTAGGTTCGGCACAACACCTTCGTAGGTAGAATCGTAGTAGCGATTCCCGCTTAAGTGTATCCGATACGTTTGCGCGCCAGTACCATACAGCACCTTGTAAATGGCGTCGTCACTCAGCTGTTTTACGGGCACATGCAAATCAAAATGATGGGCCGCGGCTACCTCATTCAAGCGTTTCATGTGCCACGCATCGGCATTAAAACGGTTGTAGGGGCGAATAGCACCTTCGGCAATTGTCAGGTTGGGGTTGAGCACCAAATCTGGGTCGATTTCCATCCTAAATCCCAGGCCAGTGCATACTGGGCAGGCGCCTTGTGGCGCATTAAAGCTAAATAAACGCGGCTCAAGCTCGGGGATTTCTTCGCCAGGGTGGTCAACGCACGCATAGCGCTGGCTCAGCGTCATTATTTCGTTCGTGTCGGCGTTTAGCACCCGCACTACACCGTCAGCCAAGCCCAGTGCCTGCTCAATTGATTGGCTCATACGGCTCGCTATTTCGGGTTTTACCACCACCCTGTCAACAACCAGCTCAATATCGTGCTTATAACTTTTTTGCAGCTCGGGGAATTCGTCAAGCGCATACACTACACCGTCTACGCGCACGCGTGCATAGCCAAGTTTTTGGTATTGCTCGGGCACATGCTGGAACTCACCTTTTTTCTGGCTGACAATCGGGGCCAAAATCATCAGTTTTGCACCCTGCGGCTGGTTCATAATTTCATCTACAATACTTTCGGCCGTACGGCGCTGCACTGGCTTGCCACACACCGGACAGTGCGGCACGCCTATCCGGGCAAACAAAAGGCGCAAATAATCATAAATCTCGGTCACCGTGGCGACGGTGCTACGTGGGTTGCGACTGGTGGACTTTTGGTCAATGCTGATTGCGGGGCTCAGGCCATCGATACTGTCGACATCGGGCTTATCCATAATCCCCAAAAACTGGCGGGCATAGCTGCTTAAGCTTTCAACATAACGGCGCTGGCCTTCGGCATAAATAGTATCAAATACCAGGCTAGATTTGCCGCTACCACTTAAGCCCGTAACGACCACGAGTTTGTCGCGTGGGATGTCAATCGAGACATCTTTCAAATTGTGTTCGCGCGCTCCGCGCACTCTAATAAAATCGCTCAAATATACCTCCGAATAATCCAATCAATTATACCTGTTTTGGGCCGGTATTACCATACCGTCTGTGTGAATAAGCTTATTGCTATAGCTTTAATTTAATATTATTGCTTTTTGTGCTACTTTATGATAATATTTATATAATTAGCTGAAGTGGATACATGGCACGGTCACGAAAAAAACGGTATCAGGTTTTACGCACGGTTGTTCTAGGAGCAACGGTGTTAGTGGTGCTTGTGACGCTAGTTGGTAGCCTTACTGAAGCATTACTTATTTTTATGCTCACGGGCATTATAAGTGGCACTTCAGTTGTCGTGCCCGTATGGGGTGTTCTGGCAATTTATGCTGGCATTATTGGTGCCTTTGCCGTTAACTTTGCCGCAAACCGGCCAACACACACCGCCAGTGAACACCACAAAACGGCATCACAGCTGCACACTAGTCACTAATCTTCAGCTGAATCAACAATGCTTTCAGCCCAAAGCTGCAGTTCTTGCAATATAAACTGTTTGCTATCATCAGTTGTTGTGGTCGACAATCGCTGTAGCGCGGCTGCATAGCCCGGCAATTGCTCCTGCAAATGGGCGCGGCGCCACTGCTCCCAAGCTTTCATTTCACTTTCACTCATAGTTTTTGGGTAATTGCGCGCTTTATAGTGCACCAATAGTGCCACAAGGCGTTCATCGGCAAAATCAGGCTGAAAGTCAGCCAAAGTGCGCTCTGTTGCATTACGGACCGCCTCTACCCGTACTCGATCACGATCACTCAAAAAGCCATCATAAAGCTGCGCCTCGGGGTCTACCGATTTTTTAAATTCTGGCCGACTTTCAAAGACAGTGCGAACATTTTCGGCAAAGTGAGGGGCCGCCAGTAAGGCGGTTTTGTGTTTTTCTATTATATCGATAGTAAGCCCCACCTTTTCCCAGCCGTTTGCCTGCCCCAATACGCCAAGTGGCGCTACCGCGGGTGCCTTGTTGTACTGCAGCGCCTTGACCGGTACTTTCAGAAAGTCATCTTTTTGGCGCTGCTCCCAGGTGGCGAATATCTGCTTTGTAAGCTGCTGCACCGACAAATCAACATATGCCGCAGGGTCATAGCGTAAATCATACACAATAATGCCCCCATTAGGGCCAGCCGTAAGCGGAAATGCCACCGTTGCTTTGTTAAACTCGGCGTCGTAGCGGCCACTTACGTATACAAACGGCTGTTTTTGTTCAATATTTACCAGCTTTTTGACCTCGTTTTTATCACGCAGCCTTAATAGGTATTCATACAGCTGGGGCTGCTTTTGTTTAATGAGTTTAGTCACCGCAATGAGCGCTTCTACGTCACT
>JAJXWT010000002.1 GCA_021781475.1 bacterium | reverse complement strand
TGGCAGGTCGCAAAAGACCCGCAAGTTTACCTCGAAGGTTTGACGGACGAGCAGGTGGATAAAGAATTTTATAGTGCGCTGGACAGCAGGCAGTTACTTGGGCTCACATCAACGATGCCACAAGGATATAATCAGCGCCTGCAAGAGGCGGCGCAGAGGTTTGGCGGCTTACGGGAGCAGTATCCGCTCTTGTTCGCAGCTGATAGCAGCCTAATGGTGGGTGAGTTGCTGCAAGATGCCCCAGACAGTAAATTTGCAGGCTATGATATGGTTGCAAGGCTGTTAATACGCGAAGGAATACCCGAAGAGGGTGCGGTATTCATGGCGGTGCGCCATGCCAACGGTAGGATTAACGCTGCACAAATTGACCGTATCGTGGCGACTCAAAAAGCAGGATATCGCCGACTCTTTGTTTCTAGGAGCCGGGGCACTGGGCCGCACGAGGTAAGTCGAAGGATCCAGGGGGCGGTTGATTCTGGGCTATTTGAAGAATCCGACGCAGCACTTGCCGCCCAAGGCTTAGAATTTCGCGACACCATGTTCGATATAGTAGAATCCGATGCATTTTCTGACCGCGAAAAGCGCAGGGCATTTGATAGCCTGAATGATGCGCGCATTGACCATGCCGCGTACACGTACAAGATTGAGCCTGTTGTTGGCGAACACTTTAGCGATTCAGAGCGACGCCAGTACGGCCTTGCGATTGCAAAGGCGTTGTATGCACTCAAGTACTACGCTGACCATGGCGTCAAAGAGCAAATTGTGCCTATGGGCTCAAAAGAGGTGCCGGTGGCAATGAACAAGCAGGAAATGCTGGCCGCGCTTACGTATCTGCAAAGCCATGCACGGCGCGAGGCAATGGTAGAAATCGCCACGCACACACTTGATGTCGCTAACGATGAAAATGGGGCGAATCTTGAGCTTGGATATCCGCTAAAAACTGAAAGTAAAATGCTGGTTCTTACAAAACAGCGATGGTCGCCCGTTGCCAGTGAATATGAACGCGGGAAATCGCCGCGCATTAATCGTACGTGTGGTGTAGTAGGGAACACCCCGTCGTTGGTGGCGCATGAACGCGAGCTTGATAGCTTAAGTTTACGTAACGACCTTGATTCTGACGGCGTATTGCGGCTTGATATCGGTGGTAAAACGGCCGAGCCAAATACCCCAGATTTTTTGGTTGCTAAGCTCCTTAGCCTTGGGGGTTGGTATCGCGCGCAAATCCACAATGATACAGCAAGCGACTACCATGTTGATATTGATACCGCTATGGACCGCGATGAGTTTGCGCGTATCGTTACCCGTTACCGCCGGGCTATTCGGTATGCGCCTGGGCTGCCGCGTGTTGCTGACGGGCATAATCGAGTCGCTCTACCAGATCAGCTCGCTGCTTAAATTCATGTGTGGCGCCAGTCCGGGCCAGCATAAATAGTTGGCGCATAGCGTCGGCAATGTGTGGATTGTCGATAATGACCCCTGCAAGGCTGTCGCCGTACGCGATAAATCCGACGCGCGAGCCGTAAATATCAATCTCGACTGGCGCATCATAGCACTCTAGCGGCACGAACTGGCGGTCGAGCAGGTTCAGCGCATCTTTTTTAGGGTCGGTATTGCTGTCGTCCATGAACGGCGTAATGCCATTCACATGGATCTGAAGGTTCTTTCGGCCGGCAATAAAATCTTTTACGGGCTGTTTGCCAAAGAACTTGCGCTCATGGGGGGTGCGGACAAGGTATAACGGCTGTTTTTGGGCTAAAATGTCATCGTAGATCTTTTTTTGACCGTCTTCGCCTTCCAGGTAACGAACACCAGGCATTTCGGCGTGTTCGTAGTAAAAATCTATCAAAGAGTTGATATTGTTTTTTACCTCTTGCTCATTTTTTTGCACGACCTTGCGGCGGCGCTCGGCAATGGTTTCAAGGGCGCTCGGGTGAGCGGGGGAGTAAGCGGCTTTAGCGCCGCTATTTTTTGTGGCCAAACCGAGCTTTTCTAACTTTTCACAGATTTGGTAGCCGTTGGTGCGGCTTTCGCCGGTTTTTTCGGCCAGTTCTACGGGGGTTAAGCTGCCGTGCTCAATTAAAGCAAGGTACCCCTTAGCCTGGCTTTCGGTTAAGCCGGCCTTGCGTAAAATTGCGGTATCGGGGATGGTTTGGGTGGCTTGTTCGCTGTCCATATACTGGTATAGTAGCAAACTTTGTTGCATTTGTCAATCTTATTTTGACACTTAGAGCATAGAATCTAACCCTGTTATGGTAGAGCCTAATCAACACATAATTGACAAAACAAACAACTAATGCTATTATGTACACAGTTGATCGAGAGGCAAATTGATCGACAAGCACGTTGAGAGGGTGGGATGAAACGGAATCGAGTCCGCGCACATATATATGTGGCAGCGTTGATTCTTCCGCGAGACAACCGTTTGAAGGATTTGAGAACCCGGCAGGCGGCGGTCGCTTGAGCTACAATGCTCCATCAACCTTTCCGTTTGAAAACAAGCAGCCTCGCGCTATAACGTCCAAAGTTATAGCCTGCTCCGGCCAGTAAAGCCACCTGACCAGCTTTACTTGCCAGAGCGGATAATACCGCATGCACCTTAAATTTAACCCACATAAGAGAGCCGCTGTGCTTTCTCGAATCGCTTACATATATATGCAGGTGAGGGAGAGAGCACGGCACCAGGGCCGCGCTCCAATATTCCCCGAAAGGGGAGGAAGGAGCGCGACATGAGCGCTCTCAGCACCGTTCCCAACCCGGCCACCGTCTTCGGCGGGACGCACAAGCGTCCCGCCGAGCGGTCGCGCGGGGACATCGCCCGCGCCGTGCGGGCGATGGGTATCGGCCTCACCGATACCCGGAATCGGGGTAGCAAGAAGAAGTAGTTCTTCTTGCTAGAAACTGAACGGGCAGTAAACCCGGACAGCTTGTCGGATGACAAGCTGTGGTGTACCGCCACTCAAGAAGGTTTCAGGCCTTCACGGTACGAGGACGGCTCGGGGCTAAACCCGCTCTGTCCACTCAAATGGCCAAAGGTGATGGCCATAAAAAAAGATGTATGCGCGTGACATCGACTCCGTGCTCACATCGTCACCTAAAACTTCTGGAGCTCTACAGTTACCTTGAGCCGCCGAGATCCCTCAAAATCTCACCGGGGAGCGCGCGTTAGTCGCTTCCCAAAATCCACGTTTTGAAAGTTCACCATGTATGAGCAATTGTTTGCTGGTACCACATGAGCTTTCAAATGAAAGCTCAGCAGTTTAAAAACAGATGTCAGTATATTCGAGTTTTCCCGAACTCGTGGTTTACCAAAAAGCCGCGGGAGGGGAGGGCTCGAGTAGATCGAGCCCCAGACGAAGGAGAAGCAATGAGTGCTGATGCTGAGTTGGTGAAGCTCGTACGTAAGTACGGCCTCCCCGAGGAGGTCGTACATGAGGACAGGGTCCGTCCTCCGTCGGAGGACCACTACCGGATGACGAAGGAGTACGCCGCGAGCTATCGCTATGGCGGTGGAGCGACAGTAGTGAGCTCCCGGGCGGAGTGCGGGAGCTACTCCTGGATTAGCGTCACAATCCAGGTAATCGAGCGCGCGCACATCGATCTAGACGCGATCGAAGATCTGCTGGCCAAGGCCGTCTTTGGCGAGCTGGCCGATCGGTTTTTCCTTGATGCGTCACAGTCCCGTGAGGGGGCGGTGAAGTGGCTGACCGGAAAGCTCATCCTGACTCCCCGTGGGGAGATTGGGGACGTAGTCATGGACGGAGGAGCCCAGACAAGCAGGCGGCTGCTTGTCGAAAGGTACGGGCCGGAAGTGCTCGTCGAGGCGCTGAGCCCCGACGAGCAGGCGGCGCATCGCGTCCTCCAGTCGTACAGCGACAGGAGGGCTGCGCTATTGGAAGCTCTTCCTGAGTGAATATGCTCACTACCCTCAAATCTTCTGTGAGGTTAACCATGAAGAACGGGCAATTGGTGTTTCGCCCGAGTTAAGCGGGATATCCCGCAGCAGCACCGACACCCGCTGAGCGGCGGGGTAAGTAGGTCGAGACGAACGTCTCCCCAAAACCCCGCCCTCGGCGAAAATCTGTCCACGGGTGTGCGCCCGTGCTGATGAGCCTAAAAGGGCGAAACAGTAGTACCTTAAATAGTTCTTTCAATCAAACTCCTGATTGGTTTGCCGGCAATTCTAGAAGCCGGCCATCCAATCGGGAGTGGTTACAAAGCAGTTGCTCGCTAAAATAGAGCGCTCGCCACGTGTATACGACCCCGGAAGGGTACGATACCTAACCAGATTGGAAGAAGGGGACAAAAATGTCCTTCTACACCTACGCAACCATCGACCCCCGCCCGCAGGCGCGCGAGGAGGCGCTGGCCGACCTCGCCGCCACCCCGTCGTTCGGGTTGGAGGTGACCGTGACCGAGCTCGCTGAGGCGTGCAGCCTCGGCAATCTCGACCCCCAGCACCTCGGCGGCAACGCTGAGGTTGCGGCGATCGAGGAGGCGGTGAACGTGCCGCTGCCCCCCGAGGGGGCACGGTTGGTCACCGTCCGGGCTGATGCGGACAGCGTCGGCAGCATGGCCGTGCTGGCCATGCGCGCCGACGGCGCCGAACTTACCGGGGAGGTGATGGAGCGCGTCCAGACCATCGCCGCGGCCGACAAGGGCCACAGCGAATGGTCGCCGGCCACGGGCTTCGTGCCCGCGACCACGTTCGACGCCGTCAAGGCGGAGGTGATGAACTTCCGCCGCGACTTCGTCGAGCGGGTCGAGCTGACCCGCTCTTGGCTCGAGACCGGGGACTTCCCTGGCGCCGAGGTTGCCGTGGCGGCCGTCAGCGCCGAGCGGCGCGAGACCGTCGGCCTTGTCGAGGAGGTGATCGCCTCGTCGACCGGCCGCGTGGCGGTCATCACGACCGGCTCGCGCTTCGGTGTGAGCGCGGCCTACACCGTTGCCCCGGTCGTGGTCGCCGTCAACCCGGAGTTCCGCTTCGGGGGTGGCGAGCCGCACCGGAAGGTGACTGCGTGCCAGCAGCGGCCCGGTCTCGTCGACCTCAAGGCGGTGTTCACCGCCCTCAGCGAGACCGAGCCCGGTTGGGGCGGTAGCCCCACCATTGGTGGATCGCCCCAGGGCATCTCGTCGGTCATCCCGACCGACGAGATCGTCAAGGTCGTGGAGCAGCACTTGCTGTGACGCAACCGCTCAGTGTGAGTATTACTGAGTAAGAACTAAAACTACTTTCACCCAACTGTGAACAATCTCAACGTCGAGCAAGCGAGTTGGCGCTTTGCCTTGACCTGTTGCCTAACAGCAAATTGGCCGCTCTGGAGATACCTCAATTATCACCAGATACCGGAGAGGGCGCGATAGACCCTCTCCGAAACCCTTGAAATCTCATACTTTGTACAATTTTTGTACGCAGGAATGAGCTTTCAAGTAACAACTGAGAGCTTGCACCTTTAGGAAGAGGTGCGGTACGTGACATGAGGCCAGATGCCTCGCTGTCTTAACGGGATTGTCCCGCGTACCGAGCTGCCCCTTAGGAGGAGCAATGTCCAACAACGCCTACACCCTCGCTGACGTCAAGACGAAGTACGGGGAGAAGGTTGTCGAGACCGCCACCTCGTTCGTCATCAACGCGTACGGCAAGTACCAGCCTAACATTTCGTTCGTGCTGGACAAGTACTTCGCGGGCGACCCGCTGAAGTACCGGAGCGACGCGCCAACCCGCGAAATGATTGCGGGACTCGGTCTAGGCTTCGGCACATCCGAGTCGGGTGTCTCCGTTCTGTTCGGGGACTTCTGGCTCAGCAAGGCGGGTAAGCCGCACTTCCGGCCGAAGCCCGTTCAGGCCGCCTTGCACGTCATCGTGCGTGCCAATTGGGGCGGCATTGGCCACCCACGCACCCGCGGTGCATGGTCGGCTCCCGAGGGTGCTGCCTACTTCCGTCGGGCGTCCAGCAACGGCGGCGGGACCGGGTATGATTACTACGTTCTGCCGGTGGGCTACTACCTCGTCGTTCGCGACGAGGAGCTCGACGGTGACGCGGTCATCACGCCGGACTTCACGGCTCGTGCCAAGGTGGTTCGTGCGTCGTTCGCGGCGTTCGACAAGGCTGCTGCCGACAAGGCCGCAGCCGAAGCGAGAGCCGAGGCTGAGGCCGAGGAGGCATCGCGCCAAGCGCGGGCCGGTCTCTTGCCGCGCCTGCTAGCGCTGCAGCCACGATTGGCCGCTCTGTTGGCTGCTTCACCGAACGTCGCGAATTACCAGCCACTTGATTTGCGCGAGACAGCGTTCTCTGAGGGGTGGTATTGGAGTCCGCTCCTTTACACTGACGGGAACGTCTCGCGTATGGAGCGGAATGTCTCATTCTGGGAGGAAAAGTTGGAGAACCGCCAGCGACGCCCCCTCTTTGAGGCACTCCTCCCTCGAGCCGAGGCCCTTGGCCTCTCTCTCACTTTCGGTGAGGACAGTGCAGCGTGGGGCCAGGGTGTGTACTTCGGTGGCTACCCTTATACCCAGGAGGGGCTCGCGTCCTTCAAGGCCGACCTTACCCACAAGGAGGAGGAGAAGGTTAGGAAGGAGCAGGAGCGGCTGGCTGCGGCTGCCAAAGCGAGGGCTGAGGCAGACGCTGCCGATATCGGGCTGCCCCAGAACGTGCGTATATGGCACCGGATGGGGGGTGTGACCAACCGCGGTTGCGGCTGGGTTATTGCACCGGATGGCACGTATCGCGAGCCTGACTCGGTCGACACGTCGATGCACGGATCGAACACCAAGCGGTATCACCAGTCGTATGAAGGTGATCACGTGTGGAACCAGATCTTGCCGGGTGAATTGGTACTTCGGTACCGGCAGGGTGACCGATATGACATCGCGCACTGCGAGGTTGTATACCGTCCTGACCAGGTAACGCAAGCCCAGCTGTTGGCGGCTAAGCAGATCGAAGAGGAAATGAAGGCGAGCGAAAACGCCTTCGGCCTCGACGATCGGCTTGGCGAACTCCTTGATCGTCGCGCTGCGGCAATTAAGGAAGCGATGACTGAGCTGCCGGAGATGCTGCAGTTGGGCGAGTGGAGCCTAGCGCTCCTGGCGTCGGATAATGGCATCAGAATTCCGATGGATGCCCGGTCGTGGATCAACCATGCCGAGTCGTTCCCGGTGACCTGCGAAGGCCGCGAAGCACAGGTAGTGTATGGACTGCCTGCTGCAGATGGTGCGCTGCAGGTTGTCGGCTACTACAAGTGGGGGTGTTGGAACCTCAACCTGTGGTGGCGGGAGGACCTTGAGATCACACCCTCGCCTCTCGAAAATGATGCACCGGAAGAAGCCGGAGCGTCCCTGGAGGATCTTGCGGCGCGTTTCAACAGCGCGCGCAACTAGCCTCTTCCCCGCGCGACCAAACCAGCGCGCATTAGAAATCCTGGTTTACCCCCAAACCTTGTGATGGGGAATAATCATCAAGGGCGAGCGTGATGCGCTTAGTAAGGCGGCCGACAAGGCTGCGTCAAAACATCAAACCCGAAGCATGAACGGGTTCTCACATTTCATGCGGCCCTGTAGGGGAGGGCGGTCGAGCACCTATGCTCCCGCCTCCCTGCAGGTAAACTGTCCGCAGGTGTGTACCTGCGCTGATGAGCCCAAAAGGGCGAAACAGGAGCTGTATTTTCCGGGTGGCAGTATCAAGATCAGATTTGCCTCTCGAGCAAAAACGAATAGTTTTTGTGTTCTTGTACGGAAATGCGGTAGTTTTATGGGAGCCCCCGCTTATACGCGGGGGTTTTCGGGTATAATGGCACTATGACAAAACCGGCTTTTAAACCAAAACGCATTGTATGGGTGGATTTAGAGATGACCGGGCTCGACCCGGACAAAGATAAAATCATGGAAGTGGCAGCGATTATTACCGACTGGAATTTTAAAGTGATTGCTACCTACGAAGCCGTAAAAAAAGTTGATTCGCGCCTGGTAGCGCGCCGCATGGCTATACCATTTTGGGACGACAATGCCGCAACACGTACCGCGCTGATTAACCAAAACAATTCGGCACTTGCTAAAAGTAGTCGCACGGTCGAAAACGAGCTGATTGCATTTATTAATGAACATTGCGGCGCTGACAAGCCTGCGCTTTTGGCTGGTAATTCTATTCACCAAGACCGCCGCTTTATTGCCAGCGAATGGAAAAAACTTGACGCGCGCCTACATTACCGCATGCTCGATGTCAGTGCCTGGAAAGTGGTGTTTGAAGGCAAATATGGCAAAAAGTTTGCTAAACCCGAAGCGCACCGCGCGCTCGATGATATTAAGGGCAGCATTGAAGAGTTAGAATATTATTTAAAAAAGGTAAAAGCCTGATGACCCTACAAGACCTACACGACTATTTGCTAAGTTTTGAAAATGCCTGGTTGGATTATCCATTTGACGCAGGTACGGCCGTGTATAAAGTGGGGCATAAAGATGTGCCAGGCCAGCAAGAAAAAATGTTTGCGCTGATTGCCGAAGATAGCAAGCCATTGCGCGTCAGCTTAAAAACCGACCCTCAGCTGAACGAACTGCTACAGGCGAAGTATGAAACAATTTTGCCGGGCTACCATTTGAACAAGAAACATTGGATGACGGTGATTTGTAGCGGGCAGGTGAGCGATGACGAGATTAAAGATTTAGCGCGCTTAAGCTACCGGCTCGTGACTGAATAATTATTCGGTGCTTTGGAACGCCGAAAGTTGCTGCACCATGGTGTCGATAGTGGGGACGTTTTGATTGTAAAAGTCATTAAATGCGGTGCTGTTCGCGCCGGCCTTAATTTTTTGCAGCATGCTTTTTAAAATAGTCAGTTGGTAGACCATTTCGCTGGGGTAGGTGCGGTCAAGCGTGCCGGTCAGGTACGAATCACTAAAGGTTTGGGAAAGCTTGGTGTAGTAGGCGGTTTCGGTTTTTTTTGCCGCCGCCGCTGCCGTGGTGTTTTTGTAGCCGTGGGTCGTAAGGTAGCTCGCAAGGTTTGCTTGCATAGAGGTTGTGGTCGTGCTGAGGGTGCTGTTAATGCTGGAAAGTTTGTTTTGCGTAAGGTGGCTGCCTTGCTCGTTGGTGACCCGTACAATAGTGTCGAGCCTAGCCTGGGCTGCATATAGCTGGCTGCTGACGCTTGGGCCTGCAGCACTTTGCACCAATACAAATAAAGCAATTGCGGCGGCAATTAGCACCCCGCCAATTAAGCCAAACATGATCGCTGGGTGCAGTTTTTTACCCTTTGTTGGCGCCGCAATTTGGTTTAAATAGTCAACTGGGTAGGTGGCGGCCCCGGTGGCTGCGGTCGGTTGCGGGCTCACGTAAAGTTGCCCGGGTGCGCTGGGCGTTTGCGGCCGTGGCTGGGCGGGCGGCGTTGGCTGCCCTTGGGGTGGTTGATACGGGTTTTGCGGCTGCATTTCTTTTATTTAAGCATAATTGGCACGCGCTGAGTAGGGGTAGCGGCGCCAACAGGGGTAAATAGTGCTATAATAATAGCTATCATGCAAGGTGATGCCAAAGAGGAGGTGCGGGGCCGGCTGAACATTGAAGATGTAATCGGCGAATACGTGCAACTCAAGCGCGCCGGTCGCAACTTTAAAGGCCTGAGCCCATTTAGTGGTGAAAAAACGCCGAGTTTTTATGTGAGCCCCGAAAAAAACATTTGGCATGATTTTAGCAGCAACAAAGGCGGCGATGTGTTTACGTTTGTCATGGAAGCAGAGGGTATGGACTTTCGGCAGGCCTTGGAACACTTGGCGCGTAAAGCCGGCGTGGACCTAAGTGTGTACGAAAGCCAGGGGAGCCAGGCGCTCGCGGCACGCAAAAAGCGTTTGCAGCAGGCAAACGAGCTTGCCGCCCACTATTACCAGCAAAGCATGCTAAAAAACAAAGGGGCGCTTGAATACATCTTTAATAAACGAGGCCTCAGCAAAAAAGTTGTTCAGGATTTTGGCATTGGGTACGCGCCAGATACTGGCAGCGCCCTGACGAACGCGCTTGCAAAACGCGGTTTCACCAAAAAAGAGCTCGCCGAGGCCGGCCTGAGCAACCGCTTTGGCGGTGACATGTTTAGGGGGCGCATGATGGTGCCGCTCATGGACGCAAGCGGGCAGGTAATTGGTTTTACTGGCCGAATTATTGGCGATATGCCAAATGCACCAAAGTATTTAAATACACCGCAAACATTGCTGTACGACAAGGGGCGTCATGTATTTGGTTTAAGCCAAGCCAAAGAGGCGATTCGCAGCACGGGTTATGTGGTGACAGTCGAAGGGAACCTTGATGTCGTGAGCAGTCACCAGGCTGGTGTACGCCAAACGGTGGCAACGGCTGGCACGGCTATGACGGAACACCACTTGCGGGCGCTCAAGCGCTTGACCGCCGATGTGCGGCTTGCGTACGACGGCGACAAGGCCGGTATTGCCGCAACCGAGCGAGCGATTACCTTGGCCTCGCCCCTTGGGGTCGACCTGGCGATTATTAGCCTGCCTGCTGGGGCGAAGGACCCCGACGAACTCATACGGCAAGACAAGGGGGCGTGGCAGCGCGCAATTGATGCCGCCGAGCCAGCAATCGACTGGATTATTGGCCAGTACAAGGTGCGATATGATGTAAAAACAGCAACAGGCAAGCGCGCATTTACCACTGCCGCGCTTGGCGTGATCAAACACCTTGACGACCCGGTTGAGCGCGATCACTATGAGCGTATAGTGGCGGGGATAGCCGGTAGTTCGCTTGAAAGTATTAAAGAAAAACTTGCTCAAAACCCGGCGGAACAGGCCGCTTTGCGGCACGTAAAGCCAGGGCAGCCCCAAGCGCCGGCCCCTGATTTTGCAGTGACGCAAGATAGTGCTTTGGCGATTGCCGCTATTGATGGCCCGAGCCAAGAGCTGTTTCAGCAGATTGATATTACAATCCTTGATGGCGAGGCGCGTCAGGCGCTTGCGCGGTACTATGCGCGCCACCCCGGTACGCCAATTACCGTGACACCGCCTGACTTGCAAAAGTATGACGAGTATGTAAAACTAATACTATTGCGTGCCGAAGCGCGTTATGCTGACATGAGCGAAAATGATCGCTTTTACGAAACAGCACGGCTTATGAGGCAGATTGAAAATGAACACAAGAAACAAACGAGAGAACACTTAACCGATGAGCTCCGTACCGCCGAAGCAGCGCACGACGATGCGCGCGCGGATGCATTACGGCAACAACTCAATATACTTATAAAGGAGATTGCGCGTGGCCGATGACCCAAACGATAGGATACATGACGAACACGATAACGATGCGGAGGTGGTTGTAGCTGATTTTGAGGAACCGGGTGTTGAGGACCTCGACGACGAAGAGCTGGACACGCCTGAAGACGTACTAAATAATGGCCAGTATTTTGATGATATTAGCGATGACAGCGTGCGCTTGCACCTACGTGAAATTGGTAAAATTCCGCTGCTTTCTGCAGATGAAGAGCTTGCGCTTGCCAAGCGTGTGCAGCAGGGTGATAAAAAGGCGAAAGACAAAATGGCCGAAGCGAACATGCGCCTTGTGGTCAGTATCGCTAAGCGCTATAGTGGCCGTGGTTTAGACTTTTTGGACTTAATCCAAGAAGGCCACACTGGTTTGCTGCGCGCAGTGGAAAAGTTTGACCCGGACAAGGGCTTTAAGTTCAGTACCTACGCCACCTGGTGGATTCGCCAGGCGATTACCCGAGCGATTGCCGACCAAGCCCGCACGATTCGCATTCCGGTGCACATGGTGGAAACAATCAACAAGTTGCTCCGTACCCAGCGTCGCATGACGCAAGAGCTAAACCGCGAACCAAGCATTGAAGAGTTGGCCAAAGAGCTTGAAATGGAACCGGAAAAAGTTGAGTACGTGATGAAAATCAAGCAGGATATTAGCAGCCTGGATGCCGGCGTGGGCCGTGATGATGGCGAAGAAGACACGACGCTTGGTGAATTTATTGAAGACGAAGACACGATTACTCCAGAAGATTCAGCCAGCAACCAGCTGCTAAAAGAGCAGGTGCAGGCAGTGCTGAGTACCTTAAGCGACCGCGAACAAAAGATTATCAAAATGCGCTTCGGGCTCGATAACGGCAAAAGCCACACGCTTGAAGAAGTCGGGCAGGAATTTGCTGTTACCCGCGAACGTATTCGCCAAATTGAAGCAAAAGCGTTGGCCAAGTTGCGAAAGCACAAAGACGCGAAAAAACTGTACGAATACCTGCAATAGCCGCGTTGCCTTATAGGACAAACCCAAGGTTTTTTCCTATCGCGCCAATAACAAAATACTTTGTTATTGGGCTGGGCTTTTCCCTAAGTTATAAAAAATAGTTCGGCGTAAATCCGAACTATTTTTCTATCTCAATACTTATTCGGCGAAGGTATCGCTTTGCATGATGTCATCAATTTTTTTATGTAGCGTTTCGATGTCGCCGTCGTTAATTATGTAGTGGTCGGCAATAGCGATAGGGCCGCCTTTTTCGATGTTTTCGATTTCGGTATAGTCGCGGTGCATCGCTTCTTCCTCTGTGAACGGCCGCTCGGGGCGGTTAGCCAAGCGGTGGTGGCGCACGTGGCGCGGGGCGACAATCGCCACGACCTCTAGCTCGTGGTGGTACGCATGTTTTAAGACTTTAAATTCGCTCCAGCTGTACAGGCCATCAAGCACAATGGTATGTTGGCCGGCCTGCACCAACTTAGCGATTTCTTCGACTGCGCGTTGGGCAATAAAATCTTTGCCACGCTCGGCCCGTAATTGTTCGCGGAAGATTTGTTGGCTTGCAGGGGTAATTTCAACGCCGGCTTTTTGCATTTCGCCGTACATAATTCCACCAAAATAGATTTTTGGCCAGCCTTTGCTGGCAACATAGTCAACGGCTTCGGTTTTACCGGCGCCCGGCATGCCGACAAAGGCGAGTAAACGGAGGTTTTGGTATTCTGTCATATAGCTAGTGTACCATGTGGGGTTAGCCACATACAGGGGCGGTAGAGTATACTAGTACTACAATGAAGCGACTGGTAATTATCGACGGCAAATCAGTGTTTTATCGCGGCTACTACGCAATGCCGAACTTAAGTACGGCTGATGGTACGCCAACCGGTGGTGTGTACGGGTTTGCGGCCTTAAGCTTGGAACTTATTCGGCGCTTAAAGCCCGATTATGTATGCGTTGCCTGGGATAAACCAAAAACTAATATTCGAAAGCGGCTAAAAATTTACCCGGAGTATAAGGCAGGGCGCAAACCGGCGCCGGCAGACTTTTATGCGCAGATTCCAATTTTACAGGAGTTATTGCAGGCGTTTAGCTGGCCATTATACGAACTTGATGATTACGAGGCAGATGACATTATGGCAACGCTGGCGCACCAGGCGAGCGAACGGGGGATTGAAACTTGCCTCATTACGAGTGACCTTGATGCCCTGCAGGCAATTAACCCGCTTACGCACGTATATGCCCTAAAAAAAGGCCTCACCAATATCGACCGGTTTGACCCAGAAAGTTTCGAACAAAAATATGGTATTCGCGTGGACCAGTTTTTGGACCTTAAGGCCCTAAAAGGCGATAGTAGTGACAACATTCCTGGCGTGCCGGGTATTGGCGAAAAGACCGCCGTTGGTTTGCTCCAGCAGTACCAGACCATGGAGGGTATTTATGAAAACTTATGGCAAATTAAAGATGCCGTGCGCCGCAAGCTCGAAGCTGGCAAAGATAGCGCCGAGTTGAGCAAACAAGTCGCCGAGCTGTGGTTCGACGCACCGATTGCGCTTGATTTACCAGCTATGGATGTGCACGATTTAGACACGGCGCGGCTTCGTGACATTTTAAAACGTCTGGAATTTAGGAGTTTATTGTCCCGCTTGCCGGAACATATGCAAAATCATGACAAGGGCGTGGCGGCCGATAACACCCTGAGCCCGGCGGTGCGTATGAGCGGCAGCGAAGTGAATGCAGCATTAATGATGGCGCGTGAACTGGTTGTGTGGCCAGTTGACGGGGAGGTATGGCTAAGCCCAGAACGCGGCAAAGTTGCAAAGTTGGCGCTTGCCGAGGCAAAGGATATTTTGTTGAATGTGCCGATTGTGGCGCACGATGCAAAAATATTTTTGAAAATGCTACTGGCCACGGGCTACGTTGACTTGCCTGAAGTCCACCATGACATTGCCCAGGGTTCGTTTTTGCTTAACCCACTCCGTAAAAGTAGGGCACTTGGCGACCTGATTGGTATGGAAGTTGACAGCCCGGAACTCGCAATCAGCGCGTTGTGGACATTGTTCGAAGAGCAAGCAAAGGCGCTCGATGAACTACCCAAACTGGCTAGCGTGGCACGAACAATTGATTTCCCGTTAATACCAGTGCTGGCTCGAATGGAGTACCGGGGCATCAAGCTCGACAGCGGGCAGCTTGAACAGATGAATACAAAAATTACTCAAGACTTGGCAGTAGTGCAGACACAAATGTTCGACATGGTTGGCTATGAATTTAATATTGCGAGCCCGAGCCAACTAGCCGGGGTGCTGTTTACAAAATTACAACTGCCAACTGCTGGCATTAAGCGTGGGAAAACGGGTTTTAGTACTGGCCAGAGCGAGCTCGATAAGCTACGCGGTCAGCACCCAATTATCGAGCTGATTGAACAGCACCGGGAGCTTAGCAAGCTGCAAAATACGTATGTCACAGCATTGCCAAAATTGGTCGATGAGCATGGTCGCATACATACAACCTTTAACCAAGATGTGGCGGCAACGGGGCGCCTTAGTAGCACCGAGCCGAACCTACAAAATATTCCGGTGCGCACTGAGTTGGGGCGCAAAATCCGCGATGCCTTTGTGCCCGAAAAAGGTAATGTATTTGTGAATGCCGATTACAGCCAGTTTGAGCTGCGCCTTGCGGCCGTACTGGCCGGCGACGAAAAGATGATTAATGATTTTAATGCCGGCACTGATATCCATGCTAAAACAGCGGCCGAAGTCTACAAGGTGCCGCTTGATAATGTAACAAAAGCACAGCGTAGCGCAGCAAAAACGGTAAACTTTGGCGTTTTGTATGGCATGAGTGTGCATGGGCTTACCGCGGCGACGGGCATGAGCTTTACCGAAGCCAAAGCGTTTATCGACGAATATAACACGGTGCGCGCTAAGTTGGTCGCCTATACCAAACAAATTGTCGAAAGGGCACGGAGTGATGGTTACGTCGAAACGCTCTACGGGCGCCGCCGCTCCACACCCGATATCCACAGCAGCAATTTTATGGTGCGCCAGTCAGCCGAACGTGCGGCAGCGAACATGCCGATTCAGGGCACCGAAGCGGACTTAATGAAAAAGGCAATGGTCGCAATCGATCAAAAAATAGAAGGCCTGGGCGAGCAATTATTGCAGGTGCATGACAGTATTTTGGTGGAATGTTCGCGGCAAAATGCCGACAAAATCGCCGAGATTTTGCAGGACACTATGGAGCATATTGCACCCGACCTGGGTGTGGCGCTGCAGGTGGATGTGCATGTGGGTGACAACTGGGGCGAACTGTAGCCCTGCCGGCGCGTATGCTATACTAAAATTCAAAGCATGCAACACACAAACACGTTACAAAAAGTAGTCCTGTGGCGCCGATTCCGTCCCCAGTTTGGGGGTTCGTATGGCCGTCAAAGCAGCCAAAACGAGCAGGATGTATATGCAGGTGCGCTGCGCGTGGTTGAGCGCGCAATGCCACACCGCCGCCCAAAGGCTGCCCGGCTTGATGCGCTTATTAAACATTTTCGCGCTCAGGCCGAGCAAAGTGGACGGCCGCTAGACTGGCTTGTGTCTTTGTATTCGCAAGCCCCAAGGGCCGCCGCCGCTCAGCAACAGATGGACCAGCACCCATACGGGTACCACGACAAAAAAGCACGTTTGTACGAATTAATAGATTTTAATGACACATTCGTGGCAGCAATTTTAGCGATGGACCAGTCGCAGCGGGCACAGTTTGTGACCAGGGCAAAGCAGGGGTGTGATAGCGTGTGCTACCAGGCCCGCGGTCCGCTATTTAGCGATGCTCAATGGCGGGCAATTGTGCGTGGCCTCACGCGCGAAATTGCGGTGTATCAAGCCGCGCGTGATCGCGGGTTTGACGCCACGATGCCAAACCGGACTGGTGATGCGATAGGCATAGATTTACAGGTTCGTGACCCAGAAAGTGGCCGCTATATTAACATTGATGTAAAAACACCGAGTAGTTTTCGGCGCCGGCTCGAAGAGCTCGTGCAAGAGGGCCGTCTCACAGATACCGAGCTGTTACAAGCCGACACGCGTAGTTACGTGATTGAGCATAACGGGCACAGTCCGGGCGCTGTCGAAGTAATTGTGCTTTGCATGTTGCCCGATAAGTTTGGTGAGTTTGGGGATTTTCGTTTACTGAACAGCGAGCCCATGCGCCAAATGCTAAATTTTTTGATTCGTGAGCACGGTTTGAATGATGGCAGGTACGGCGTCTATAGGTAGTTGACAATTCGAGTGTACTGTGGCACTATAGTTGCATGTACAAAGGTGGCAAACCAAGGATAATCCCCATAATAATCGCAATTGTTGTCGTTGCGCTTGTTGTTGCCGCCCTTGTGAGCCTTGGCCGCATACTATTTAGCGGCGGCACGTCAAATACCACCACTACCTCGCAGTCGAGCAGTATTCAGAGTGATTTGCTTGATACGTCAAGTGGTCGTGGCGTGAGTTTTATTGAACGCGGGCCAATCGTTGCGAATGAAAGCTTTAAAAGCTATCAGATTGTCGTTACGCCAACAACGCGCACCTACACTACCTATCGCGGCTATCAGAACGACGTTGTGACGTTTAAAACATACCCAAACAGCCAAGCGGCATATGAACAGTTTGTGTATGCGCTTGATAAGGCGTACGCCTACCGCGTGCAGGGTTCGGCAAGTGACACCGACACGCGCGGCGTGTGCGCAACAAATGGCCGGTTGTATACATTTGAAACCAATAATAATGGTGCCGCTACCCATACGCTTTGGACGTCAACCTGTAAGGGGTCGCCGGGCAATATGGGCGCGAACATTGCGCAAATAAAAGCATTGTTTGTGAACCAAATCCCTGACTTTCAGCCGAACTATATTGATACTAAAACGCAAACTATTACCACACCACTGCAATAAATTTGTATAATAGGGGCATGAAGGCGGTAATCTTTGACTGTTTTGGCGTGCTCTATGGCGGCAGTATGTTCGCGCTCCTTGCCATGTGCCCGCCCGAAAAGCGGAATGATATGGTGGACATTAACCGCCAGAACGATTATGGGTTTTTAGTGTTTGATGATTATGCAACACAACTCGCGGCGTTGCTTGGCAAAACCAAAGATGAAATGTTTGAAATCTTTAAGCAAAAACGCGTCCGTAACCAGCCGATGTTTGATTTTATTCAAGAAATTCGTGCGCCAGAGGTAAAAATTGGCCTCCTGACCAATGCGGGCCGTGATATGCCGGGCGTACTGTTTAACGATCACGAGCTGCACGGTGGCGTTTTTGATGGCTATATGGTGTCGAGTGAGGCAGGGATTGTGAAGCCAAACCCAGATATATTTACACTTATGGCGCAGAAACTAGGTGTGCCGGTGGGTGATTGCCTGATGATTGATGATGTGTTTGAAAACTGTCACGGCGCCGAGGCGGCGGGTATGCAGGCGGTGTGGTTTGCCGACAACGAAACGGCAAAGGCACATGTCCGGGAATTCTTGCAACATGCCTGAGTTGCCCGAGGTAGAGACAATTCGAAGGGGCCTGGAGCGCCTCATCATTGGCAAGCGTATTACGGCAGCACATCAGATAGACTCGCCGAAAAGCTTTCCAAATAGCCCCGCCGATGTGCGTAATTTTTTAGTGGGCGCTACCATCACCACGGTACGTCGTCGCGCCAAGGTGCTGCTAATAGAGCTGAGCACTGGTTATACGTTAGCGGTTCACTTAAAAATGACGGGTCAGCTGGTGTATGTCGGCAGCGAGCGTTGGGGTGGGGGGCACCCGAGCGACAGCCTGGTGGGTAGTTTACCCGACAGGTTTACCCGTGTCGTCCTGGATTTTACCGATGATTCACACCTTTATTTTAACGATCTACGCAAATTTGGTTGGCTAAAGTTGTTCCCGACGCTCGAAGTGCCCAACATCGATTTTATGAAAAAAGTCGGCCCCGAACCGCTGGAGCCCAGTTTTACGGCTGCGGAGTTTATACCGCGTATGCGCCGCCGTAACAATACAACTATTAAAGCGGCCATTTTGGACCAAACGGTGCTGGCCGGGGTGGGCAATATTTATGCCGACGAAAGCCTGTGGGGCGCAAAAATTCACCCGGCGATGCGGGTAAAAAATGTCTCCGACGAACAGCTTGCGGTGCTGCTCGAACAAATTAAGTATGTGATGGAGTTGAGCCTGCAATATGGTGGTAGCACGGACAAAAATTATGTTGATGCCGAAGGTAACAAGGGCAGCTACTTAAAGTTTGCAAACGTATTCCGCCGCGAGGGTCAAATATGTCCACGGTGTGGTGGGGTTATTATAAAGCGACGTGTTGCGGGGCGGGGCACCCATGTATGCCCAGTATGCCAGGTAGAAGAGCAGCTATGATCTACCTTATTACGGGCGAAGACACCTATAAACAGCGGCAAGCCGTGAATAGCATTATTGCTGCAAGCACGGTCCCGGCCGAGACGGTTGATGGGAGCGAATGCACCGAAAACCAGCTGGCGGATATTATCGCGGGCGCAACGCTATTTAGCACCGAGCGGTTGGTCGTTCTTTACAATACATCGGAAAATCCTGCCGTATGGGGGCGGCTCGGTGATTGGGTCGACCGGGTGAGCAGTGACACAACGCTGGTGCTTGTCGAAGCAAAACCCGATAAACGGACAAAAGCGTACAAAATAATTAGCAAGGTGGCGACACTGCGGGCAGCTGACCCGTGGACAGAGCGGCACGTGAACACCGCGCGCGCGTGGGTCGTGCAGCGTGCCGCCGAGCTTGGGGCGTCGCTCGACAACCGCCAGGCGGACGAGCTGGTTGCGCGAGCCACTGGGCAGGGCGCCCGGCCAGGGAGTATCAGTATCAATCAGCAGCAGCTCGAGAACGCTTTGCAGTCGCTGGCGGTGCTTGATACCATTACCGACGACGCGATTGCCGCAGTGTTACCCGAAAGCTCTGTGAATAATATATTTACGCTCATAGGAGTGGCACTTGGCGGAAATAGGGCCCGCGTGCAAGAACTGCTGCGTCAGCTGCATGTCACGGCGGACCCGTATATGGCGCTAGGTTACCTGGCGAGCCAGTGGTCACAGCTGGCAGCTATAAAGGTAAGTGGCGAAAAACGCCCCGAAGTAATTGCGGGGCAGCTTGGGGTGACTCCCTATGCTGTTAAAAATCTACAGCCAATGGCTGACGCGTTGTCGTATGAACGCGTACGGGCGCTGACGCTCTTGCTGGCAGCGCTTGATAGCAAAGCAAAGAGTACCGGTGGCGATCCCTGGGCAATTGTTGATCGATTTGTGGGTGAACTTGCTACTAAAAAAATCACCGAATAGCTCGGCGATTTTTTTAGTGTGCCCAGATTATTTTTTTGGAGCTGGCTTTTTAGGCGCAGCTTTTTTTACTGCGGGTTTTGCGGCAGGCTTAGCAGCGGCTTTTGCGGGCGCGGCTTTTTTAGCTTTAGCAGCGACGCTTGGCTTAGCGGCGGCCTTTTGGGCTGGCGCAAGTTTTACGCCCGCATTTTTTGCCACCTTGGCAAGCGATGATTTGCGACGTGCGGCGGTTGCTTTTTTTAGCAAGCCTTTTTTGACTGCCGTGTCGTATTCGCTTTGCGCAGCGCCTAATGATTCAGCGGTTGGCTTGGCCAAAAACGCCTTTACGGCCGACTTGATGTCTCGTTTGGTTGCAACATTGCGTTCGCGCCGAACGGCGGTCTGTTTCATGCGCTTAATGGCTGATTTAATGATGGGCATTCATGTTCCTTTGATTATTAACTGTTAGTGATGAATCAACGTCGTATTATAAAGGAAAACAAAGGTGTTGTAAAGGGAGTGCCCTCATGTTGACGATGGCAAACCGCTTGTGGTATAGTAGTCGCTGAAATCTCTTTATAAACAAAAAGGCACTAAATCACCGTGAACGACACCAAGCTCAAAAAGCAGATCATCGACAAAATCAAGGATAGTAACAATGTGCTCGTTGCCTTGAATAACAATCCAACTGTTGATGAGCTTTCTGCAGCACTTGGCCTAACACTGGCCATTAACAAAATTGACAAGCACGCAACGGCGGTGTTCAGCGGCAATATTCCAGCGGCAATCGAATTTTTGGAGCCTGAAAAAACCTTTGAAAATACGGTCTTAAGCTTGCAAGATTTTATTATTGCACTCGATAAAGAAAAGGCCGACCACCTGCGCTACAAAGTGGACGGCGACATGGTTAAAATTTTTATTACGCCGTATCGTACGACAATTGACGAAAGTGACCTGGAATTTAGTCAGGGTGATTATAACGTTGATTTTGTGCTGGCGATTGGCGTGCAAGATGCGGCGAGCCTTGATAAGGCGCTGGAATCGCACGGCCAAATCCTCGAAGATGCGACTGTCGCAAGCGTGAGCCTTGATCAAGCGGGCGCCCTTGGCAGTATTAACTGGAGCGACAAAAATGCCAGTAGCTACTGTGAAATCGTGGCGAGCCTGGTCAAGGACCTACAGCCAGAACCAGGTGTTTTGGATGAACAGATTGCAACAGCACTGCTGACGGGGATTGTGGCGGCGACTGACCGTTTTAGCAACGAAAAAACAAGTAGCCGCGTGATGACAACCGCTGCCGATTTAATGGCTGCTGGTGCCAACCAGCAGCTCATTGCAGTCCAACTCCAAAAAGCCGACGAAATTTCGCCTGACATCAGGCCTGTTGCCGCGGCGCCAAACGCTGCCGCTACGGCGCAACTAGCGGCGCCCGAGCAACCAGCCGCGCAGACAGGCGCCAACGGTGAGCTAGCAATTGACCACGCCTTTAGGGGCACGGTAGATGAGGTTGCTGGCCAGGTGCAGGCGGCAAACCAGGTGGCAGCAGCCCAAGAAGCAGAGGACGAGCTGAGCCGACAGCTACAGCCGCCGAGTGATGCTGCGTTGCCCCTAGTGCAACCCCAAATCGATTACGAAGAGACACCACCGCATTCGCAAGTGGAGCCATCGCTTGGCGGAACACTAAACGCCACAACCGAAGAGGCAGCCGAAGAAGGTCGCCGCGACCTTGAGGGTGATCAAAACCACACGATCTTAAGCCACGATAGCGGCCACTATGTTGCCGACCAGCCGTCGTATCAGGCCCCGATTTCAGCCGCTGCCGACACGACAAACGGCGAGCCAGAGGTGCGCGATATATTTGCCGATGCGCCAGCACCGCAGCCGGCGTTTGGTATGTCACCCCAGATTCACGATTTACATGGCGAATCACTAGCGCCAAGCAGCGCGCCGCCCGTGTCGACGCTCCCACCCATGGCACCTACAGCTCAGCCAAGCGCGCCCTTTGTGGCACCGCCAGCCCCCACAGGGCAAGGGCCGGTCGCTCCCGCCTATAACGCGCCTACACTTGCCGAAATTGACGCGCAAAACCGCTCCCACACCGACCTATTAGGTGATGTGCATGCTGCGTTTGCCGGCCAACCGCCACAGGTTAACCCTGTAGCGAATGGCGGCTTGCCACCGCTCCCGCCAACACCTCCGATGCCTGATTTTGGCACATTGCCACCGCTCCCAGATGCGCTGCAAGGGAGTACTGGCGTTCCCTCTGAGCCACTTGGCAGTACGCTCCCACCCGCTCAGGCGCCACCAGAGCAAGGAAAGTCCGACCCCGGTCAGTTTAAGATACCAGGTATGTAATCCCCCTACGGTACGTTACAATAAGGAGCATGCAAGACAGTCTGCTCCTTATTGATAAGCCGGCTGGCATGACCAGTTTTGGCGTTGTGGCCCGAATTCGCCGCGTGCTGAGCGAGCAATACGGCAAAAAAATCAAAGTTGGCCACTGTGGCACGCTCGATCCGTTTGCGACCGGGCTGCTATTAATCGTGACAGGTGGTGAGTGCAAGAACGCGGGGGCCTATACAAAGCTCGATAAAGTCTACGAAGCGACTGTTCACCTTGGCGCCACGAGCACCACCGGCGACCCCGAAGGCGAAATTACCGAAGATTCGTTGGCCGAGCCGCCGAGCCGCAAACAGATTGAACACGTGGTGCAGCAATTTGTCGGCGAAATCACCCAAACGCCGCCCATTTATAGTGCCATTAAAATCAATGGTCGCCGCGCCTACGATTTAGCGCGTAAAGGGGTAGCGGTGGACATTCCCCCGCGCCAAGTTACCGTGTATTCCCTTGATATTATCCAGTACAAATGGCCACACCTCACTATCCGTACGCACGTGAGCAGTGGCACCTATATTCGCAGCCTAGCCGTTGATATCGGCGCCGCGCTTGGGGTGGGGGCCTACTGTGAACAACTGCGGCGGCTTGAGATTGCTGATTGGGATGTAAAAAGGGCACGCACATTGGCTGATTTTGGCGTACACTAACTAATAGGAGGTAGTATGATCATTGAGCTTAGGAACGGTGACAAAAAAGCAGTCGTCGATACGAAAGGCGGCTACCTGACCAACTATGCCGATGAGCAAGGGGACATTATATACCCCAAGCGAGTGATTACTACAGATAACGGTGAGCAAAAAACGCGTGGCGGCTGCCACGTGTGCATGCCAAACTTTGGGCCGGGGGGTGACAGCGGTCTTGATCAACACGGCTACGGCCGAACAAGTGATTGGAACATTGCCGAATCAGGCGACGACCATGTCACCCTGAGCCTCGACGGCCAGGGTGACTACGCGGCAATGCCAGCGACTCTCCGTTATGAAATCAATGAACACGAGCTGACGGGTACCCTGACACTCACTAACACTGGCGAGCATGTCCTCGAAACCGGCCCGGCTTTCCACCCGTACTTCGCGACCGGCGACCACTTAGTGATTGATGGTGAACCGTTTGACATGACGGCCTATAACGACATGATGTTAAGTGATGAATCGCCAGAAAAGGTGGTAAACACGAACGGCCGTACTCTCGTGCTGAAAAGCCCCGATATGCCATTTTGGGCGCAGTGGAGCGACCGCTTGGCGGGCTACTTTTGCGTCGAGCCAAGCTATGGCGGTTTTACGTTCGTTAGCGAAAACCACCGCCGTACCGACATGCTGCAGCCTGGCGAAACAAAAACCTATAGCTTTACGATCGCCTGATGCATATGATTGTGTTAATCCAAAGCAAGCCGGGCCTTGGCAAGTCAACCTTGGCACAAAGCGTCGTGGCGGCATTGAACCAGGCGGGCATTACCGCCGATCGCCTGTCAATGGGTGATACGCTCCGTGGTATTAGTAGCGGTGACATCCCCTCGCGTTTTGCGAGCGAGGTGCGGCGTTACCAGTCAGAACTGAGCCACCATTTGCCAATCCCGGATGGTGCGCTGACGGCCGAGATCGTGGGGGAGTTTTGCGAACAATCCACCCAGCGTGGCACGCACGTCAGCGTCATTGATGGCTACCCGCGGTATGAGCTCTTATTGCCAGGTTTCCAGCGTTTGCTTGCCGAACATTCCCTGCGGGTCGGCCTGCTCGTTATCCTAGAAGGCAGCGATGAACTTGCAACACAGCGGATCACGAGCCGGCACCGGCAAGCACTCGGCGTGGCGGAAAATGCGGCTGAACGCTTGCGGAACTACGCTGAGGAGTCGGCGCCAATCGTGGAGCGCTTGGCGGCGCTATACCCAACCCTCCGGGTTGACGCGGCAAACGAGCTACGCGATAAAACTGCCGCAGTCGCACAGGCTGTCGCGGCGGCCCTTGCAACGCAATAGTATCTCTGTTATAATTACGCGTTATGATAACAAAAGATAACAAAGCTAAGGCAATTGCTTTGACTCAGGTCAAAAAAACCGACGTTGGGAGCCCGCAAGCTCAGGTGTCAGTTTTGACGGCTCGTATCAAAGAGGTGACTGAACACCTCAAGCTCAACAAGCACGACAACATGGCGCGCCGCGGGCTAATTCAGATGGTAGGCAAGCGGAAAAAACTGCTGAAATACCTTGAAGCACACGACTTTGATGCATACAAAGCATTGCTCGACAAATTAGGCCTGCGCAAATAATTCATTTGTTCAGCCGGAAAGCTCCCCGTAACAGGGGAGTTTTTTGTATAAACTTCAAAGATCAGTACCCGACATTGTTGGTACCCGTAAGGGTATGCCCCCGTGGGCCGCATGTGCTCGGTTACAAGAGCGGCGCCGCCCGGGGTTTTAAATTTATGGTAAAATAGATACACACTCAATGCGCATAAGTGCTGGATAGAACCATTCTGAACTAGAGAATTTTTCTACCCGTTACTTATTCGCGAACAGTAGGCGAGTGAGAACTATAAAAGGAGGCTTATTTATGAGCAACATCATCAACCCTAACGGCAAGGATATCTTTAGCGTATCCACCGAACTGTGTGGTAAAACCTTAACGCTCGAGGTCAACCGCGTGGGCTTTCGTGCCACCGGTAGCGTACTGGTAACTTACGGCGACACCGTGGTGCTTGGCAGCGTCAGCGTTGGCACCCGCCCAGTCGTGCTGGATTACTTTCCACTAAGCATCGATTACGAAGAAAAGTTTTACGCCGCCGGCAAAATCAGTGGCAGCCGCTTTATTAAGCGCGAAGGCCGCCCAAGTGACGATGCAGTTTTGATTGGCCGCATTATCGACCGCCCAATCCGCCCGTTGTTCCCTAAGGGGTACCGCCAAGAAGTGCAGGTGATTAGCACTGTGCTGTCGATGGACCCGAACTTTAGGCCCGACATGGTGGCTATGATTGCTGCGAGCAGTGCTTTAATGCTGACCGGCACGCCGTTTGACGGTCCCGTTGCCGGTTTGCGCGTTGGTCGCGTGAACGGTGAATTTAAGGCCTTTTTGACCGCCGAAGAGCGCGCCGCGAGTGACCTTGACCTTGTGGTGGCAGGTACTGGTACCGGCATTACCATGGTAGAGGCCGGCGCCGAAGAAGTAGCCGAGGACGTGATTATTGACGCTATGGAATGGGCCTTTACGGCGTTCCAGCCAGCAATCGAGCTGCAAAAACAGCTCAAACAAAAGGTTGCGCCCAAAGAGCAACAATACACGCTGGTGTTGCCCGACGAGGCGATTCAAAAAGCCGCCGATGAATGGGTGGTGGGCAAACTTGGCGCTGCTATCCGCAAGCCGTACCCAGAACGTAACGAGCTTATTAACGAAATCCGCTTGGCGTTCCACCTAGAAATGGCCGAAAAGAACGGTGGTGAAGACGAATACAAACCACTCCGCGACGAATACGACGAAGCCTTTACAAAAGCTGTACATAAGGATGTCCGCGACGGAATTGTGAAAGATGGCCTGCGCCCAGACGGCCGCGAACTAACCGAAATCCGCCCCTTAAGCTCCGAAGTCGGCATTTTGCCACGCGCCCACGGTAGCAGCCTGTTTACCCGTGGCGTGACCCAAGGCATGAACATTGTGACGTTGGCGCCGCTCAGCTACGCCCAAATGGTCGACACCATGGAGCGCAGTGACGACGAACGCCGCTACATGCACCACTACAACGCGCCACCTTACACGGTGGGCGAAGTCGGCCGCCTTGGCAGCCCAGGCCGTCGCGAAATCGGCCATGGCTACCTGGCCGAACGTGCTCTGACGGCCGTGCTGCCGAGTGTCGAAGATTTCCCGTACGCTATCCGTAGCGTCACCGAGATTATGAGTCAAAACGGTAGCACCAGCATGGCCGCAACCTGCAGCAGCTGTTTGGCCCTAATGGACGCCGGCGTGCCAATCAAACGCCCAGTGAGCGGTATCGCTATGGGCCTAATGATGGACGGCGATACGCCGTATGTGCTGAGCGACATTGCTGACGCCGAAGATTTTGCCGGCGACATGGACTTTAAGGTCACAGGCACCGAAAAGGGCGTGACTGCCATGCAAATGGACATGAAAGTGCATAGCTTGCCGGTGGAGGTACTCCGCAAGGCCGTCATGCAAAGCAAGCCGGGCCGCGCATTCATTTTGGAGCACATGCTGTCGGTATTGCCAGCACCACGCGACCACTTAAGCCCCTACGCACCGCGCATTGAAAAGTTGATGGTTAACCCTGATAAAATTGGTGCCATTATTGGCAAGGGCGGCGAAACGATCAATAAGATTACCAAAGAAACTGGCGCCGAAGTTGACATCCGCGACGACGGCCTTGTGACGGTATCGGCCGTTGATACGGCTTCGATTGAAAAAGCCCTGGAATGGATCCGTGGCTTGGTAGAAGAGCCCGAAGTCGGCAAGACTTATCGCGGCAAAGTGGTCACGATTAAAGACTTTGGCGCCTTTGTGAATATTATGCCCGGCACCGACGGCATGCTCCACATTAGCCAGCTGAGCGACCAGCGCGTCGAAAGGGTGACCGACGTGCTAAAAGAAGGCCAAATGGTAAACGTGCTCCTTACGGGCATCGACGAAAAAGGCCGGTTAAGCCTCACTATGAAAGGCGTTAAGCAAGACTAGCGGTTGGTTTTAAACCCGCAACCGGTGCACTGTGTTGCACCGGCTTTTGGTTAAAGCCAGGTATAATAGCACTATGAAACAGCAGCAGCTCGACGACCTTGCCCAGGAAATCATTGCGAATAATGTGTGTCCCGAACTTGCCACCCAGGCAACGCAGTTAGTGATGGGCGATGGGAATCCAAACGCCGATATTGTGCTTATTGGTGAGGCGCCGGGCAAAAACGAAGATTTACAAGGCAAGCCGTTCGTAGGTGCTGCGGGCAAGTTTTTAGACGAAATGCTGCGCCAAGCTGGCCTTGCACGGAGCGACGTGTATATCACCAATATTGTTAAATACAGGCCACCCAATAACCGCGACCCGCTGCCCGCTGAAAAACAAGAATTTTGGCCGTATTTACTCCGCCAGCTTGAAATTATTGATCCAAAATTTGTCATTACGCTTGGGCGGCATAGTGGCGGCTATTTTATCCCCGATTTGCATATTTCGCATGACCATGGCCACCCACGCCGTGTGGCCTACCACGGGCAAGAATTTATGGTAGTGCCCCTGTATCACCCGGCGGCCGCTCTGTATAACGGCGGTATGCGCCAAACGCTCATTGACGATTTTATCGCGACGGCCCAACTTGTGCGCTAGGGGTGGGGCTTGGCCACCCGCTTGCGTATACCGGCAGAGTGTGCTATACTGGCTGTACTGTAAGAGGGAACTACCAAAGTGACACAATCCCTTTTCCTCGGGTAGAATTATTAATTAAGTATATTTTTTCAACAAAAAAGGAGTATTTAACATTATGGGTCAACGACGACTCGCTAGCCCTCAGGCTGATAACGTACCAAAACGACCAGCTGGGCCAAAAAACAAATCAGATAACACCGTGCTGAACGCTACGACCACCCGCAAGGGCGAGGTTTTCCGCGCGCAGCGACGCACCAGTGATAATGTGAACGCGCAGGCAGGCCAGCACCATATTAACGTGCCAGTCAACAAAAACGTGTTCAACGGCTACAACGGCCAGCAATTCAGCCTGGCAATGCAGCCCAAAAAACCGCGCGCGCCACGCCCAACCCTTAAGGTAATCCCTATCGGTGGTGTAGGCGAAATGGGTATCGGTAAAAATATGACCGCCATAGAATACGACAACGATATCATCATTGTCGATATGGGCTTTTTGTTCCCCGGGGCTGATTACCCAGGCATTAACTACATTACGCCCGATATCAGCTATTTGGTTGAAAACCGTCATAAAATTCGAGCACTTTTGTTTACGCACGGGCACCTCGACCACATTGGCGCATTCCGCCACTTGTTCCCACAAATTCCAGCCCCGGTATATGCCACCAAATTTACCATTGGCATGCTCCAGCGCACCTACGAAGAAGGCACCAGCACACTGGAGCCCGACTACCACGAAATGAGCCCTGAATCGCACGATCAAGTGCAACTCTGCGACAGCTTTAGTGCCGAATTCGTACGCGTGAACCACAGTATCCCTGACGCTGCGGCTATTGTTGTCCGTACCCCAATTGGTAACCTACTGTTTAGTGGTGACTGGCGTATCGAAGAAAACCCGGTTGATGGCCGAAAGTTCGACTTTAACCGTATCACCGAAATTCAGCAAAAAGAAGGCTTTTTGCTGTTCCTAAACGAAAGTACCAACTGCGAAAGCGAAGGCACGCACACCCATGGTGAGCCGGATATTCAACACAGCATGGGCGAGGTCATGGATAAGTATCCGAACGGCCGGGTAATTATCAGTAGCTTTAGTAGCCAGCTCCACCGTATGCAGCTCATTTTAGAAGAGGCCCAAAGGCATGGTCGCAAGGTCGCGTTTGCCGGCTATAGTATGATCCAAAACCTCGAAGTTGCTTTGCGCACAAATACCATCAAAATCCCCAAGGACACGGTGGTGAAAATGGAAGAGATTATAAAATTCCCCGATAACAAAGTAACTATCGTGTGTACGGGGAGCCAAGGCGAATTTAGCGCCGTGCTGAACCGCATGGCAACGGGCGCCCACAAGTACATCAAAATTAAAAATAGCGACGTGGTGGTGTTTAGCAGTAACCCAATCCCGGGTAACGAAAAATATGTCGTGCGTACGGTTGATGGCCTGATGCGCGAAGGCAGCAACGTCATACAAAATGGCAAAACTCACCTGACGGGCATTGGTCCGCTCCACCTAAGCGGCCACGGCTACTATCAGGACCACGTGCGGGTGATTAACGCCGTGCATCCAACCTATTACCTGCCATACCACGGTGAATTCCATATGTTGGCCCATAACGCCGAACTTGCGAATAAAGAGTGCGCTATCCCGCGCGAGAACATTTTTGTGTGCGACCCAGGTGATGTGGTCGAAATTGACCACAACGGCGCTAAAAAAATCGGCCGCGTGCAGGCAGGCGGCGTGATGTACGACGACGCTGGTGCAGTTGTCAGCGACGTGGTGCTAAAAGATCGTATCCATATGAGCCAAGAAGGTATGTTTGTGGTAGTGCTGACCGTGCAACGCGGCACGGGCCGCTTGCTGACTAGCCCGGACATCATTAGCCGCGGGTTCATTTACCTGCGTGACAGCGAAGAGCTCATGGGCATGATCCGTGCGTACTTAAAGCAAAAAGTTGCTCGCAGCTTTAGTGGCAGGTATGATCTTGATGTCGTCAAAAAAGAGATTAAAGACGAAATCACGCACATTTTGTACGACCAAACACGCCGCACGCCAATCGTCATCCCAGTGGTGAACGAAGTCGGCGGCGGCAACCGTCCGCCCCAGCAAGGCGGGGCACAGCAGGGTGCGCAGCAAAAGCCGCGCCAGTTTAAAAAACCTCTGCTGCCACCCAGGCCCACAAATATCGCATTCCCACAGCCACAGGTACCTGATACTGAAGTCGTTGAGCCGCACGTAACGCGCCGCGACACTAGTTACTAGTTGCGGGCCCCTAAAACGAGCTGCCACCTGGCGTCCAATAGCCCCACCCACGCGTGGGGCGTACTGGGTCTAACAGGGGGTTGTTGTTCAGCTCAACGGAAGGCAGCGGCCCGGCGCCTGGCGTAAGATACAGCAACTTATAGTCGGTGCCGTTTGAGTTGTAATACCACATGCCGTTATACGAGGTGGTGGGTGGTGCTGGCATTGTAGATATCAATGCCGGGCACAACCTAACTACCCTGGGTGCCGTACGTCAGCCAGGCGCCACTGGTGTTTGGGTATTTGTCGTTTACGCCGTAATACATCAAAATAGCTTTATGTAGGGTTGATAGGCTTTCTTGGGCGCTCGAAAAGTTTGCGCGGTCTTGGATGCCGTTGTACGCCACAATAGTAATCGCTGCTAAGATTGCTATCACAACTACTACAATGAGTAGTTCCACAAGAGCAAATCCGCGGCGCCTTGCGTTCCCACCTAACCTGGCTATGCGTTCCATCATTTTATTGTAGCGTAAGGGCATTGGGCGGTGGCTGGTATTGACTTTACGTAACGTTTATGCTAAGGTTGTAGATGAAAGTAGTAAAAACAAACACCAATGGATCAAATATTCGCAATCATCTATGGCATTTCGGCAATCGCACTTGTGGTGTCTGGTTTGCCGCAAATTATTCAGGTGCTCAAAACGAAAGATGTTGAGGGTATTAGCCTTGAAACGTACGACATGTGGTTGGTGTTCCAGATATTATCGATGCCGTACGTGTTGCAGTCCGGTAACTGGCTGTGGGCCGGGGCAAATGTGCTTTGGGCTGTGTATTACGCAACTATGATTGTCTTAATCGAGCACTACCGTTACCCACGCTATGTTCAGGTGATGGTTGATCGGTTCGCGCGCATCGCACGGTTGTTCCCTGCGCCGCAGCACTCCAAAGACTAGGTGCTAGCTTGCATTTCGTAGTAATTTATGCTACAATAAAGCTATACCATCAGATAACAAACAGCGTATAATGGAAAACAGTTATGGCAAAAAGGAAAAAGAAGGGTAGCAAAAAACAACCCGCCACGCCGCAGCACACGCTGCCGGCTGGCTTTTGGGCGCAAGTATTTGCGTTGCTTTTGATTTCATTTGGTGCGCTGCTGGTTGTGAGCTGGTTCGGCATGGGTGGGCCGTTCTTTGTTACTGTGCAAGACGTAATGGACGGCGCGGTTGGCATGGCGGTATATGTGCTGCCATTTTTGTGCGTTTATTTAGGTATTGAGATATTCCGCGCCGAGCGCAATAAGCTGCCAGGCATGGTTAAATTTGGTGCGTTTTTACTGATTGTGTGGTTTGCTGGGTTATTTGGCCTGTTCAGGGCGCAAGGCGCACCAAGTACAGGCGGCCTAATTGGCGACGGTCTTAACGGCCTCACGCTTAACCTGGTGAACCAACCGGTCGCCGCCTTTATTTACGTGTTGTTTATTTTAATCACCACCATGTTTGTGGTGAAAGTGTCACCAGTGGCGGTGCTACAGCGGCTATGGCAGTTGGTGCAAACCGATAAGTCTGAGCAAGAGGCGAACGTCAGTGTGATGCGCCGTGCCGCCGAAAGCGATGCCAAGGCCACGCCAATGCACGACTTTAAGCTGAACGCCGGCGTGCCAATGCTGACCGATGAAGATCGCAAAAAACAGTCACGCAGCACCTTGCGTGATAGCATTAGGCCCGACAAAGAGGCGGAAAGCAAGCAGGCCATGCTGGCGGTGAGCGACCCCAACTGGCAGTTCCCAAGCCTTGATTTGCTTGAAAAAAAGCAAAGCCCGGCCGATGCTGGCGATATTCAGGGCAACGCCCATATTATCCAAGACACTTTGCACGAATTTAGTATTGATGTCGAAATGGAAGGCGCTAACATTGGGCCAAAGGTTACTCAGTACACGTTGCGACCCCCGGCGGGCATTAAGCTGAACCGGATCACCGCGCTCGAAACGAACATTGCCCTTAACCTAGCCGCCAGTAGCCTGCGCATCGAGGCGCCAATCCCCGGCCAAAAGGCGGTTGGTATTGAAGTGCCAAATAAAAAGGCCGCCGACGTGCGTATACGGGGTATTTTAGACAGTAGCTCGTGGTCAAAGGCGACCGAGCCGTTAACATTTGCAATTGGTAAAGACATTAGCGGTGAGCCAATGGTGGGCGAACTCAACAAAATGCCGCACCTTTTGGTCGCCGGTCAAACTGGTTCTGGTAAGTCGGTTATGATTAACACGCTGCTATGTAGCTTGCTGTATCGCAACGCGCCCAGCGACATGAAACTGATTTTGGTTGACCCAAAGCAGGTGGAAATGGCGCCGTATGCCGATATTCCGCACCTGCTCACGCCGGTGATTGTAGAGCCCGAAAAGACCATTAGTGCCCTAAAATGGGCGGTCAACGAAATGGAGCGCCGCTATAGTTTGCTGGCCGAAGAAAAGGTGCGCGACATAAAAAGTTATAACGCCAAGGTAAAAGCCAAGGGCAAGCACGTGGCCATAAAAGACGACGAAGGCAACTTACAGCAAGTAGATGAAGGCACCATGCCCTACATTGTGATTGTAATTGACGAGCTGGCCGACCTGATGATGATGGCGGCCCGTGACGTTGAAGCGCTGATTGTGCGCATTGCCCAAAAAGCCCGCGCGGTTGGTATCCACCTGGTGCTCGCCACGCAGCGCCCAAGCGTTGATGTCATTACCGGCCTTATTAAGGCAAATATTCCGGCTCGCATTGCCTTTACGGTAGCAAGCCAGGTGGACAGTCGTACGATTTTGGACCAAATTGGCGCCGAAAAACTATTGGGCCAAGGCGACATGCTCATGAAAACCGCCACCATGCCAAAGCCAAAGCGTATCCAGGGTGCGTGGGTGATGGACGACGAAGTACTAAAGATTACTGACCACCTG
The DNA here is from genome assembly GCA_021781475.1 of bacterium. Lineage (GTDB taxonomy): Bacteria > Patescibacteriota > Saccharimonadia > Saccharimonadales > Saccharimonadaceae > Saccharimonas. The sequence continues at coordinate 45,594 of JAJXWT010000002.1, read as the reverse complement.
CGCATGCAAAGCGCGCCGCAGTATAACAACGATATCATTAGCCAGCCGGTCCAGCTAAACGGCAAGGGCGGTGTGGTGATGGACTTTGACCACGAAGGCGGCGACGATATGTTTAACGACGCCGTACGCGTAGTGATTGACATGCGTAAAGCTAGTACAAGCCTGTTGCAGCGTAAACTCCGCGTGGGGTATTCCCGCGCCGCGCGTATTATCGAAGAAATGGAAGAACAGGGGATTATCGGCCCCGCCGATGGCGCCCGCCCCCGCGAAGTCTTGATTAGCAGCATGGCCGACCTCGATGCTACCAGTAGCATTCCAGATGACAGTATGTAGCAGCCCCGTGGCGCTAGACTTTTACAGATAAAACTAGTATAATACAGCGTGTTATTAACCTGAGTTTACATGAAACAGTGTAAACATCCATAAGGATTCCAAAGGAGGTTCGCTTATGAAGGAATATGAACTAACCGTTCTTATTCACCCAGACCTGGAAACAGATTTGGAAGCACCGCTTACAGTGGTGCGAAAACTTATCACCGACAACGGTGGTAAGGTGCTAAAAGAAGAAGCCTGGGGCAAAAAAAAGCTTGCGTACCGCATTAAGGGCCAAGATTTTGCTGTGTACCAGTACATGGAGCTTGAGCTGCCAGCTGACGCGCCGCTTAAAATCAGCAACACGCTGAACATCACCGACGGCGTTATCCGCTACCTATTGGTGAAAGCCGATTTGAAAGGCCGCGCTTTATTAGCTGAAGCTAAAGCCCGTGGCGAAAACGAAGAATCTTCGGAAGAGTAATTGAACTAAACGAGTGGGATAAGGGAGAATAGGCATGGCAAAAGGGTTCAATAAAGTAATCTTGATGGGCAACTTAACACGCGACATCGAAGTGCGCACAACGCCAAGTGGACAAACCGTGGCAAACTTTAGCCTTGCGGTCAGCCGCAGCTGGAAAGGCCAAGACGGCCAGACTCAAGACCAAACCAGTTTTATTAACTGTGTGGCCTGGGGTAAGCCGGGCGAAATCATTGCGCAGTACGTAAAAAAGGGCGACCCGCTGCTTGTCAGTGGTCGGCTTGACCAGCGTAGCTGGGACGACAAAGAAAGTGGCCAAAAGCGCTCAACGGTAGAAGTGAACGTAGAAGACTTTAACTTTATTGGCGGGCGTGGCAGCAGCGAGGGTGGTAGCGCTAGCGCCCCCAGCTCATCGAGTAGCAAATCAAACGATGTAGTAATTGAGGACATCGATGACAAGCCTATCGACTTGTCTGAGATTCCATTTTAATAGACGTTAATCTATAAGAAAGGAGATTCCAGGGAAAAGCAAAGCCCGAGTCGACGGATTCATTCCGGCGCTCGGCGCGATAGGAAAAACCGTAGGTTTGTCCTATAAGCCCTTGGGCGAAAAACCATGAGGAAGTTTAAAAAAGACGCACCAGTATATTTTGATTACAAAGACGCCAAAACACTTGGCCGCTACATTAACATTTATGGCCAAATTGAGCCGATTTCAAAAACCGCGCTCAGTGCCAAGCAACAACGTCAGTTGGCAACTGCTATTAAGCGCGCCCGCCACCTTGCGTTCTTACCGTTTGTTGCACAGGGCTAGTGATTAGAGCGCTCCGTGGCGCATATCGGCGTTAAAAGTTCCGTGCCGATTCGAGCAGTACCCTCTGTGTACAGCTAGAATCGGTACTCACTTTTGCCTTGATCTGCACCACATAGCATCTCTAATCTATAACAGAGGTATTAGTAACAGGAGAAAGTATGTACCAACCAACTGATTTAAAAAAAGGTGCCGTGTGCCAAATTGATGGCCAGCCCTACCGCGTGATTGATTACAACCAAAAGGTGATGGGCCGCGGTGGTTCAATTGTGAATGTTAAGCTAAAAAACTTAATTAACGGCAGCGTGATCCCTAAGACTTTTAAAGGCCAAGACAAGATCGAGACGGCACAGGTGAGCGGCCGCGAGGTGCAATACCTGTATAACGACGGCGCAACGTTCTTTTTTATGGACCCGGCCACGTTTGAACAGTTTGAGCTTGCCGCCGATGTGGTGGATGAGGCGGCGGATTACCTAAAAGAGGGCGATACCCTTACGCTGCAGATGTTTGACGGCAAGGTGATTAACGTGGAGCTGCCTAAAAACCTGTTTTTGACAGTCACGTACGCCGAAGAAGTGGTAAAAGGCGACACCACCAGTAGCGTGCTAAAAGACGCCACACTCGAAACCGGCAAGGTGGTAAAAGTGCCATCGTTTATTAAAACGGGCGACATTGTCAGCGTAGATACCGCCACGGGCGAATACCGCGAACGCAAAAAGTAAACATTAGGGCGCCTTCCACGGCATTTCATCTGCGGGCACCCTTCCGCGCCACAACTCCCTCGGATAATGGCCGGGGGAGTTTTGGGTTGCAGTCGCTTAAGTGTGGCAAAAAGAAACAGCAAGCCGCGGCTTGTTTTGTGCCACCTCTGTTATAATAGGGGTATATGAAAGAACGGCTTGATAAAGTAATGGCGCAGCAGGGCCTAGCAGCCACGCGCAGCGAAGCAGAAAGCTGGATTCGCCTGGGCCGGGTGCGGGTTGATGGCAAGGTGGTGCAAAAGGCTGGCACATTTGTGGCCACGACCGCTGCGGTTATACTCGATGCGCCGGAGCGCTATGTCAGCCGGGCGGGGCTAAAGCTTGCCAGTGTGGCGGCGGCTTTGGGGGTTGAGTTTGCCGGTAAGGTGGTACTCGATGTCGGCAGTAGCACCGGTGGCTTTACCGATTACGCCCTGCAGCATGGTGCTGCTAAGGTAATTGCGGTAGATGTCGGCACCGAGCAATTGCACCCGAGCCTAAGGGGCAATAAAAGGGTGGAGCTCCACGAAAAAACTGATATTCGGGGCTTTATGCCTAGCGAAACGCCACAGATTGTGGTGATTGACGTGAGTTTTATAAGCCTGCGCGAAATTTTACCGCACATTGCCCGCATTAGCGGCCCCGCTACGCAGGTTATTGCCATGGTAAAGCCCCAGTTCGAGGCTACCAAAAAACAGCTTGGCAGCACGGGGGTAATCAAAAACGATACCGTACGCCGGGCAATTTTAAAAGATTTTGAGCAATGGGCCAAACTGCGCTTTATGGTGCAAAACAAGGCCGATAGCACTATAGCTGGTGCACATGGCAACCATGAGCGGTTTTACTTGCTGCGTACAGGGGCGTAAAAGGGTTTACTTTTTTATAATTTTGTGCTATTGTAGCGGTAATCCCTGCTAAAGGTGAGCTGATTTGTTTTGGTTCCCTGCACGTCGGGAGCCTTAACAATTTGTTCATCTTTGGTTGACACCTGGATTACCCCGTCCGACGCTTCGGCGCCGGGAAAGGAAAGCAGAAATGCGAAGCAAAATCCTGGCGCTCGTGAGCGCCTTTGCTGCATTCTTGGCGGTGATGGTGGGCCTGTTTGGCTCGCCGGCAACCGCTTCGGCCAGCCCGGCGGTGACCGACAGCGTGACCATCAACCAGATGGTGACACTGTCGAACAGTGTCGAGGAGTCCAAGTTCTCCGTGAGTGCAAGCGATAGCTCGTATTTCACTGCGAGCTGCGTCTTCTCGTGGACCGGACCGGTTTCGGGCCACAGCCAGACCATCGTGATCGACTCCATGGCCGGCGGTAGCACCATCAGCGGCAACTTGCCGGATGGTAACTACACCGGCACCGTCACGTGCACGGCCTCGAACGTCAGCGGATCGTTCTTGGCAACAGCGCCGTTCACCATTGGTACCGCTACGCCCAGCGCGACGCCGACCCCCACTGTGATCACTGAGCCCGCTCCGACGGTTACCCTGGATTCTCAGGGCAACCTGAAGGTCACCGGAAAGGCCCCTGGGGTTGAGGGATACAAGACGGTTGTCTACCTCCTTCTCAACGGGGAGGCCGACGCCTACACCTATGCCATCAACCCTGGCTCCAGCTACACCCTGGTCGACCTCCTCGTTGTTGGGCGGCCGACCCAGGTCCAGGTGGTCGCCAAGGTGGCGGACGTCAGTTACACGGGTCCTGGGGCGTCGACAATTGTCTACGACCAGACCCTCACTGCACTCGCGCCCAGCACGACGCCTAGCGCGCCGAGCTGGACCACGGGAACGTGGAACCACAAGAACGGCGCTGAGAACCTCCCGTGCAGCAGCCAGGTTCACTGGGTGCTGCACGGCAAGGGCATCAGCGCCGCTCAGGTCAAGGTCGGCAGCGGCGATTGGGCCAACATGGCCCAGAACGGCGAAGGGTCGTTCGGGTACACGTACCCGGGTGCCGTCACCACAAACACCGTGGTGCAGTACCGCTACAGCGGTGTGCCCACGACGAAGGTCGTGTTCACGCTCTCGGACTGCAGCACGGCGTCGCCGACACCGTCGGCTTCGGTGACACCGAGTGCGCCCGTGACGAGCCTCCCGCCCGCGCCCAGCGCGAGCGAGACGACTCCGAGTGTCGCGCCGACTACGTCGGTGACCACCCCCGCGCAGCACCTGACTTCAGCAACCACCCCCGCGGTCGTTCACACGACCACGAGCGTAGAGCAGAGCGCGGCTCCGCTGCCGCACACCGGTGACGCCGGCACGCCGCAGGGGCCGTCCACGGGCCTGAACGGCTGGGAGGATGCGGCAATCATTGCCGCGACTGCTCTCGTCGCTCTGGTGCTGGTTCGCCGGCGCCAGCGGCTCCAGATGCACTGATGAACAAGTTGGCGCGGTAGTTTTACCACGCCATCCCTAAGGCAAGCCCCCGCACGTTTTACGTGCGGGGGCTGGTCATATCTACGCCTAGTCGCCCCAGTGGGCGGTTTTTTTATTTGCTGACATTAAAGCGGAATTCAACAATATCGTTTGGTTGCATAACGTAGGTTTTGCCTTCGGTGCGGATTTTACCCTGGGCCCGTGCCGCAGCTTCGCTGCCAGCGGCAACTAAATCGTTATAGTCAACAACCTGGGCGGCAATAAAGCCCTTTTCAAAATCGGTATGGATCACCCCGGCAGCCTGCGGGGCAGTGTCGCCCTGGTGGATGGTCCAGGCGCGCACCTCTTTTGGCCCTGCCGTGAGGTAGCTCTGCAGGCCTAAAATATCATACGCAGCGTGAATCATTTGGGTAAGGCCGGGCTCGCGCACATCGTAGGTATCTAATAGCTCCTGCGCGTCGGCGGGGTCAAGGCCTTTTAGCTCGTCTTCGAGTTTGGCGCAAATAAACAGGGCAGCCGCATTAGGCACAAGGGCTTGTAGGCGTGCTTTGGTAGCCGTGTCGCCAAGGGCTTCTTCGTTAATATTGAACACATAAATTACTGGCTTGGCGGTTAACAGGTGAAGGCTTTTAAAATCATCGGCATGGGCGTGGTAGGCGTCGCTCTGGTTGGCTAAAATATCGTGTTCTAAATCAGCCTGTAGAGTGCGGAGCGATTCAACCTGAGCGCGTAGTTTGGGGTCGGCTTTGGCCTCTTTTTGCAGTTTTGGCAGGTGAGTTTCAAGGGTTTGAATGTCGGCAAGCAATAGCTCGGTGTTAATGGTTGCAATGTCGCGCGCGGGGTTCACATTGTTTTCGACATGCAAAATATCGCTGTTTTCAAATGCACGAACAATATGCACAATGGCGTCGCATTGGCGGATGTTTGCTAAAAACTTGTTGCCCAGGCCTTCGCCGGTGCTGGCGCCCGCAACCAGGCCGGCAATGTCCACAAACGTAACAGTGGCCGGGATTACCTTGGCGGCGTTATACATTTTTTGGAGGGTGTCCAAGCGCGCATCTGGCACGGGCACAATACCGGTGTTTGGTTCAATGGTAGCAAAGGGGTAATTGGCGGCCAAAATATCATTATTAGTAAGGGCGTTAAACAGGGTGCTTTTACCTACGTTAGGTAGGCCGACGATTCCAATACTTAAACTCATACGTGCCATTATAACAGAGGCGGCAAAAAGCACTAAGCGTTTTTGGGTGGTTATTTGGTACAATAATAAGCATAAGGGAATTTAGAATACGTGGCGAATATTATTAATGTAAGTCAAAAGCAATTTAAGCACCGAAAATTAGTAGTAACGCTAGTGGTAGTTTGTGTTGTCCTGGTGGGCGCTGGAGTGTATGTATATATGACACCGGGGTTACTTGATGGACTACTAGGGCGCCAGTCTTTGCAATCCCAAATCGACAAGGCAACAACACTAGCAAGTCAGGGCAAGAGTAGTCAGGCGGTCGCCGTATTGCAGCAGTATATCAACAACTCCAGCACGAGCACTCAAGACAAACGCTCAGCCTACTTGCAGCAAGGGGCGCTTTTAACTGGACAGCCGCAAATCGACGCTCTTATTAAGGCTGATCAACTCGCCCCATGGGCGGCGACTGAGGGGACAATTGCGCAGAAAGCCGAGCTAATAGGGAATAAGGCGGTAGCAATTGAATACTACAAGAAAGCGATTTCAAATGCCAATGATGGCTCAGATATGCCAGATTCAATCACTTTTTACAAAAATCGCCTAAAGGCCTTAACAAATGCGCAATAAGCTATACGCTAGCCTGTATAGTTTGATTGTGGCTGCCGCTATATTTGTTGCGGTGCTAAATTCTGGTGTTGCGCAGGCGTGGAGCTGGAGTGGTAATAACAGCTATTTTAATGCCTATCCGTTTGAGTCATATAGTTACTATAATCCTGTGACATCGGTTATCGACTTAGGAGTAACCGGTACAGGCGGGGATACTTCATGGAGCACCACGTATGGGTGCCCGAACAAGTGTGCGAGCAAGTCGGACTTCGTTACTTTTATTCAGGGAAAGTTAGGTGATCCAAGCTCCCCCGTGAAAGCAAGCTCGCCCGCGCAGGATAAGGTCGGTGCGGAGTTTCTAGTCTCGTCGATGCTAAACTTACCACAGCTATCGGGTGGTGGCCACGCTGCATTTTCGTATAACTCACCATACGTTCAGCAATGGATTAGTATGATGAATCAGGGTAATGTTGGCATGAAGATCGACTATAATATGCAGTTTAGTCTACATACAGTGAATCACTTGTTCACCAGTGGCAGGGGGTGGGATGTAGAAAAATACCTGGGCGCTCAACAGACCGTTGCTGGTCTGGAATTTTACAATAAGACCAATAACCAAATATTTACAAAAATCGAGTTGCGTTGCGCAAACATCGCCGATACACCAGCACCGCCCCCTGCGCCATCTGACTGGTCGATTTTAGGCAAAAGTTACGTGAACACGACGGGTGTCAAATCAAATAGTGCAGGGCCGATTACTGTTGTGCCCGGCCAAACGATTTACTGGTACCATGATATCCGCAATGCTACAAACGATGGCGCTAATGCGAATCTATCGTACTGGGTGAAATTTTGGTCGGGCAGCACATCAGCCCAAAAGTCGGTAACTATGGCGCCCAACCAGTTGATCACGCAGTATGCTAGTAGCCCTGGAACAGATGGACGCTTACAGTATTATGTGCAGGATAAGGATGTGGGCAAAACATTTTGTGAAAATATATACTGGAACCCTGCCAGCTCAGCCGTTTCTTCGGATGGCTCGAGCACGCCAGCTTGTGCTACGGTTGTATCTAACGCTGATATGTACCCCAATGTTAATGGGTGGGGTACGACACTGCAGTCACTGCAGCCGCTGCAGCAGGGCGCAACCAGTAATATGTCAGTCGGTATGTACAATAGTGGCAGCAAAGAAGGTTGGGGCTCACCGTTTGAAATCCACCAGTTTGTGGTGCCAAGTAGTGTGGCAAACAAACCAGCGTTCGATAGCTTGTTTAATACCGTGGTGCCGGGTCACAAGGCGCCGCCGTACACAGTGGCAGATTTTGCGCCGGGTTCGGCGTGCACGGGCTGGCTTGCGAGTAAATACCCGGGTGATATTACCAAGTGTACCGAGCTAGGCAGCGGCAGCCAAGATTTTTGGTCGGGCTACACCAACGGTCTGGCGAGCGCCACAATTAATGCAGCCAACTATAATCCTGGCGACTGGGTATGCGTGTTTGGCGCGGTGTCGCGCTACAGTACCGCAAACAAAGATAACAGCACCTCTTACCGCGTAAACCACCCAGTATGCGTGGTGATTGCCAAAGAGCCAGAAGTGCAGTTTTTGGGTGATGATGTTCATGCGGGCGACAATATCACCGGGCTGCCCGTGAACAATAATGCCACGGTGTTTACCTCGCACTTTAATGCGCAAAACTCGGTCGGCCAACAAGCAACCTTTGGCAGCTGGGCGGAATACGGCATTTTTGCACCAGCACGGATTAGCTCGATATCGGGTGGGGCAGTTTCGGGCCCGAACGGCTATGCGCCAGCCCAGATACCGGACCTAACCGCAAACCCGCTTTCGTTTGCGAACACAGGCGTTATCGCTGGCTATCCCTATGGTGACTGGGGCGCTGCCCAGCAGATTCCTTCGATTGAATCATTTGCGGCCCAATACCCGGCTACAAGCTCGGTCGGTGCGTCGTCACTTGACCTGTCGGCTATGCAATCGCTTGGGGTCGGTACAAGCAGTGCAAAACATATAATGCGCGTGCCACTCACGGCGGCGAACACGAACCTTGCGGGTAACTTTACGGCGAATGGTGTGGCGATTTTGGAATCGCAGGGTACAGTGACAATTACCGGCAACATCAACTTACAGCAGCAGCCAATTACTAGCCTTGGGTCGGCTGCACAGGTGATTATTATTGCCGACAAAATTATTGTGAACAGTAATGTGACCAACATTGACGCCTGGCTTGTAGCGCGCCCAACAGTTGGCGATCCAAGTGGTGGGCAAATATCAACCTGTGACAGTATCATGCCAAATTATATCGACGGCTTAACACTGGGCGTATGTAACGCGCCGCTACAAATTAATGGGGCACTTATGGCGCGCGAAGTACAGTTCCGCCGTACGTATGGGGCCGATAAAACCACGGGCTATAATACGCCGGCCGAGGTAGTCAACCTGCGTGCCGATGCCTATATGTGGGCGCAACCAGCATCTGCCGGCAGCGGCGGCGGGTTGCCAATTGAAACAACCTTTACGACAGAGCTGCCGCCGAGGTATTAAGCGAATCGGGCTTGTCTAAAATGCTTACGTTTAGGTATACTAGGAACTAAGATGAAATTAGCAAACGGGATGGGCGACTTTTTTGCACTCGACATTGGCACGAATGCCATTCGTGTGGTGCAACTGAACCAAGCCGGTACTGGCCAGTGGTCACTCGCGGCGCACGCCTATGTGCCAGTTGACCACCGTATTACCACCAGCGATTCACCCGAGGCAAAACGTAAGCTTGGTGAGGTAATTATGACTGCCGTGGGGCAGAGCGGTATCCGCACAAAAAATGTTGCGATTGGCCTGCCGTCGAATAAAACGTTTACTACGGTCATTGATGTGCCGAATGTGAGTGATGCCGAACTCCGCGCAACCATGAAATACCAGATTGACCAGTATATTCCTATGTCAATTGATGATGCCAAAGTAGACTGGGCACTGCTGGGGCCGTCGCTCCGCGAACAGAACCAGCAAGAGGTGCTCGTGAGTAGCACGGCCAAAACCTACAGCGAAGACCGCCTTGAAATGGTTGAAGCGCTTGGGCTCAATGTCATTGCGGCCGAACCCGACCCCATTGCGATGGTGCGTGCCTTAACGCCGCCAAGCGCAAACGGAATGGCACTAGTGATGATTGATATGGGCGAGCAGGCAACCGACCTTGTAATTACGTACGGCGATACGCCGCGCCTTGTTCGCACGATACCCACGGGGCTTAGCAGCTTACTAAAAGCGGCGGTGCAAAACCTAAACGTACAAGAAGACCAAGCGCGCCAGTTTATCTTAAAGTTTGGCTTAGCGCCCGACAGGCTTGAAGGCCAGGTGCTGCGGGCAATCGAAGGCACGCTTGATGGCTTTGTTGCCGAAGTAACAAAATCAGTAAAGTTTTTCCAAACCCGTTACCCCAACATACCCATTAATGCCCTGTTACTATCAGGGTTTAGCGCCATTATTCCAATGTTCGGTGATTACTTGGGCACAAAAGCAGGTATTCGGGGCGTTCCTGCCAACCCATGGCAGGGGGTGCGTTTAAGTGCAAACGACCAGCAGCAGCTTGCCGCCGTAGCATCGGAGTTTACGATTGCTGTGGGCTTAGCGAAAAGGAGTAACCAGCGATGATTGAAATTAACCTGGTTCCAGATATCAAGATTGAGTTTTTGCGCTCACAGCGGCTCCGCGCGCGGGTCATCGCGCTATCTGTAGTGGTATCGCTTATTGCGATTGGCGCCGTGGTGGCCCTTGCGATGTACGCGGGTACCCAGGCGATACGCAACGCCCTTGACGACAGCCAGATTAAGTCCGAAGCCGCCAAGCTCAATAGCAACAACCCGGATCTTACTAAGCTAGTGACAATCCAAAACCAACTGAACATTATCTCTGACCTTAATAGCAATAAGCTGGTTTCGTCACGGATATTCGACCTATTAAGTGCCATTAACCCAGCCTCCCCAAGCCCGAATCACATTTCGGTCAGCACGGTGAGCCTGGACCCTTCGAACACCGCCATTACAATTGAAGGCTCGGCAGACGCCGGCTTTAACGGTGCCGATGGTTTTAAAAAGACAATTTTAAACACCAATGTGCAGTACACGCAAAATGGCCAAACCGCTACCACGCCACTGTCGAACAGCGTGACAGTATCCAACACGAGCCTTGGTATGGACAGCTCTGGCAAGACAGTGTTGCGGTTTACGCTTATGTTTACGTACCCAAGCCAGCTATTTTCGAACGATGTATCCAGCGTCACAGTGCAGTCGCCAACCGGTGCAGTTGATGTCACTGATTCGCAGGCCGGGGTGCCGTCGAGCTTGTTCTCGCAGCCTGCGGGCTCGCTGAAGGGGGGTAACTAATGGAAGCCGGTAGAAAAGATATCGCATTGCGCAAAAGGCAGTTGATACAGGCCTCGGCTCGCAAGATGTTTATATGGGTAGCCGGTGCCTCGGTAATTGTCGGCTTTGCCGTTGTTGCATCCTGGTTTTTGTTCCAGCAAATTATGTACACCGAAAAGGTGCTTGCTGCGAAAGCAAACACAGTAAAGGTATTGCAGGCCAACAACACAGCAGCGCCACAGCTCGCCAATAATATACGTGCGCTTGAAGCAAGCGATTCACTGAACGCGCTAAAGGTGAATAATGAAAAAGCAGTGCAGGTGATTTTAGACGCGCTGCCGTCAGAGGATAACCCGTTTGCTTTCGGCGCCTCGATGCAGCAGGTACTTACGGTTATGCCAGGTATCAAGCTTGAGTCATTCACGCTAGGCGATACCAGCTCGGTAACCGCTGTCAGCCCAAACCCGCAGGCGCAGGTTATTCCGTTTACGCTCAGCGTATCGTCGTCGGACCCAACGAATATTAAACTGCTCCTTAAACGCCTCGAAGCCTCTATCCGCACTATTGATGTTGATAATCTGCAGCTTGACGAGAATGCACTGGGCATGACCGCTACAATTCAGGGCCATGTGTACTATGCACCAGAAAAAACCATACAACTTACTAATAAGGTGGTTCCCATACAATGAAAAAAACAGATATCGCCATGATTGTATTAATCGCTTCAATTTCGGTTGTAGTTGCGTTTTTTGTCGCTAATTCGCTGCCATTTTTGAAAACAACTGGTAAAGGCGAAAGCGTAAAAACAATCGAACCGATTTCGGCGCAGGTCGCTACGCCGGACAAAACAGTGTTCCATTCTGGCGCGATTAACCCAACCGTCGAAACTATCATTGGCGGGAACTGATCGGCCTAAGGGGTATACCTATGTCATTAATGACCGATGAACTACAGGCAAAAATAACCGCACTCTTTAAAGACGAGGGGCTAGTTGCGAGTGATGTGCTTGATACGGTGAGCGCCCAGGCAAAAGCGGCCAACAAGCCACTCTTTTCTATTTTGACAGAACAGCGCATTATCGATGACGAGCTGCTGACCCATGCGATTGCCCATGTTTCTGGCGTGCCCTATGTGAACCTTACTAACAGTATGGTGAGCCAGAATATTCTGTCCCTGCTGCCGCAGGACGCGGCTGAACGATTTATGGCGGTGCCGCTTGCAGAAGTGCAAAACCGTTTGGCAGTCGCCATGGTCGATGCGAGCAATGTGCAAGCGGTCGACTATTTGTCGAACCGTATCCAACGCCCACTCAAGGTATTTATGGCGTCAGAAGCAGGGGTGCGACATGTACTGGACCAGTACAAAACCGACCTTTCAAGCGTGGACGAAGCAGCCAGCGCGTCGCAGCAAGAAGCGGTGGATGAGCAAGCGGGCGATATCAAAACCATTGTTCAAGATTCGCCAATTAGCCGTGCACTCAGCACTATTTTGGAGTATGCCGTTAAGTCGCGCGCCTCTGACGTTCATATTGAGCCGCTCGAAAAGGCGCTCAAAATCCGTTGCCGTGTTGATGGCGTATTGCGCGAGGTCATGCAGCTGCCTAAGAGTATTGAGCCGGCACTTGTGAGCCGAATAAAAATTTTATCGAACCTGAAAATTGACGAGCACCGTGTGCCACAGGACGGCCAGTTTGCGGTGAAGGTGGTCGGCAAAGAGGTAGACCTCCGTATCGCCATTAGCCCGGTTGTGTGGGGTGAGCAAGTGGTAATTCGTTTGCTTGATAAGTCAGGGAACTCGTTTGACCTTGAGCAGATGGGGTACGCCGGCCGCTCGCTGCGCGCCATTAGAAAGGGCCTAAAAAAGCCGAATGGCATGCTGCTTACGAGTGGGCCGACTGGTAGCGGTAAGTCAACTAGTTTGTACGCGCTGATTAAAGAAATCAAAGACGATAGTATTAACATTGTTACCCTTGAAGACCCGGTGGAATACAAGATGGATGGCGTCAACCAGATTCAGGTGAATAGCGAGGTTGGCCTGACGTTCGCGAACGGGTTACGCTCAATTTTGCGCCAGGACCCCAACGTGGTGATGGTAGGTGAGATTCGTGATGACGAAACGGCGAACCTGGCCGTACAAGCAGCGCTTACGGGCCACCTGGTATTTAGCACACTCCACACCAACAGCGCGGCGGGCGTATTGCCACGTTTGCTCGATATGGGCATCGAGCCATTTTTAATCGCAAGTACGGTGAACACAATTATTGGTCAGCGGTTGGTGCGCCGTGTATCGCCCCAGCGTGATGCCTACTGGTCAACACCGCTTGAAACCCAGAGTATATTGCAAACGGTTGGGCACTTACTGCCTAAAACAAAGGATGATGTAGCCCGCGTATCAGCCGATATGGGTTACAAGGACTTGCCGTTAGCAGGCCAAACCGCTTATACTCTAGTGAAGGGTCACGACACGCCAGCGACGCCAAGGGGCTACGCCGGTCGGGCGGGGCTTTACGAAGTCATGGATGTGACGCCGGAGATACAAGGGCTTATTACGGCGCACTCTACCAGCTTGCAGATACAGACAATGGCAATGCAGCAGGGAATGGTAACAATGCGGCAAGATGGTTACCTAAAGGCGCTCACCGGCCTTACCACGCTCGAAGAAGTAAACCGTGTGACATCAGATACAGCTTAAAGGGGAGGCATATGCAGCAACAACCACAACAGACACTAAGGATAGAATTACTGCTTGAAGAAGTAGTAAAAAAACGTGCCTCTGACTTGCATATTCAGGTTGGCGTTCCGCCGATGCTGCGAGTCGATGGTTCGCTGACGCCGGTTCCCGGCTTGGCGCCGCTTGATGGGCAGATGGTTGAATCACTTGTGTTCGCTATCCTCGACCAAGACCAGCAGCAAATACTAATGAAAGATAAAGAGTTTGACTTTAGCTTTGCATTTGGCACGCTTGGCCGGTTCCGGGTAAATGCGTTTCATGAGCGTGGCAACTTGGCGGCGGCACTGCGACTTATTCCAAATGAAATCAAATCAGTCACCGAACTGGGCATGCCACCAGTCACGATGACGTTTGCCGACTACCCACGGGGGTTGGTACTGGTGACGGGGCCGACCGGTAGCGGTAAGTCAACGACGCTGGCGGCATTGGTCGACAAGATCAATACCGAAAAAGCACACCACATTGTTACCATTGAGGACCCAATTGAATTTACGCATAAATCCAAAAAATCGGTGGTTGTGCAGCGCGAAGTTCACTATGACACGTATTCGTTTAGCGCGGCCTTGCGCTCGAGCTTACGCCAAGACCCCGATGTGGTGCTGATTGGCGAAATGCGCGACCTCGAAACAATCAGCGCGGCAATCACTATCGCCGAAACAGGCCACTTGGTGTTTGCAACCCTGCACACCAATAGCGCGGCGCAAAGTATCGACCGTATGATTGATGTGTTTCCACCCCACCAGCAGCCGCAAATTCGTTCGCAGCTTGCAAATATTTTGATGGCAATTTGTAGCCAACGGCTTGTGCCGGCAATCGGTGGCGGCCGCGTGGTGGCGGCCGAGGTTTTGATTGCAAACCCTGCGGTGCGCAATGTGATTCGCGAGGGCAAGAGCCACCAGCTTGATGCGATTATTCAAACTGGTGCCGACCAAGGCATGCAGACAATGGACCGTACGCTCGTAAGCTTAGTGCAAAGTGGCACCATTACCTACGATAGCGCCCGCGAGTACGCGGTTGACCTAACAGAATTTGAACGGTTAATGAGGGGGTAATAGGTGAAAAAGTTTACCTACCGCGCGCGCGATAAAGCATCCGAAAAGATCGTTGAGTCGATTGTTCAGGCGGAATCCGAACAGGCCGCGGCAAAAGTCTTGCTTGAACAAGGTTTTGTGCCACTGTCTATTCAGGCTGAAGGTTCGCAGAACTCGCTTTTTTCCCGCCTGCAAAACCGGGTTACCATAAAGGATCGGATTGTATTTACGCGCCAGCTCTCAACGCTGATTGGCGCCGGGTTACCGCTGAGCCAAAGTTTGCGCACAGTGCTAGACCAAACCTCCAACAAGCGGCTCCAGGCAATCGTGCAAGAGGTGATTGCTGACATTGAAGGCGGCAAACAGCTGTCAGTCGCTTTTGGCAAGCACCCAGAGATTTTTGACAAGATATTTTTGGCGCTAGTAAGCGCCGGTGAAGCCTCGGGCACACTCGACGAAGCCCTTAAGCGTGTCGCGTCGCAACAAGAAAAAGACGCCGCCATGATGAGCAAGGTAAAAGGCGCCCTGACGTACCCAATTATTGTATTGGTGGTAATTTTAGGCGTGCTGGTGTTCATGATGGTCACAGTGGTGCCACAGGTTGCAAAGTTATATAGCGATATGAAACAAACATTGCCGCTTTTGACACAGGTTATGATAGGTACCTCTAACTTTGTGATTAATTTTTGGTGGCTAGTGCTGCTTGTGTTGGTAGTTGGTATCTACTTTTTCATTCAGTGGTCAAAAACTGCGAATGGTTCCCGAGCGCTTGATATTTTTAAGCTGAATGTGCCAGTTTTTAAGAATTTGTTCCGTAAACTTTACATGGCGCGGTTTGTGCGCACGGGTCAAACATTGCTTGCTACAGGGGTCGCAATGCTTGACATGCTCCGTATCAGCGCGGAGGGCGTAAACAATGTGATTGTCAAAGAGGTGATTGACCGCGCTGCCGAAAAGGTCCGGGGTGGTAAGGCGCTCTCGATTTCGCTCGAAGGCCAAGATTATATTTTGCCCATGGTGCCGCAAATGATTAAAATTGGTGAGCAGTCCGGTAAAATCGATGAAATGATGGGAAAGACCGCCCAGGTGTACGAAGATGAGCTGGACGAAGAGCTTAAGGCAATTTCAACTGCAATCGAGCCGATTTTAATGGTGGTGCTTGCGGTGGTTGCCGGCGGCATGGTGGGGGCTATTTTGTTCCCAATTTATTCACTCGTGGGGGCGATTCACTAGACAAAATAAACGCGCTTATGTATTATTAAGGGTGATTGGTTGATCATAAGAAAGGTGGAGTAGGGGTATATGAGTCGACAACAAATGAAAGAACGGGGCTTTACGATCATTGAGGTTGTGTTAGTCCTTGCTATTGCAGCGTTAATCTTTTTGATGGTATTTATTGCATTACCTGCATTGCAGCGCAGCCAGCGAGACGCTGCTCGTAAGACAGAACTAGGCAAGGTGACCTCGGCCATTACCACGTACCAGTCGAACAATCGGGGGCTGCAGCCAGCGAATGGTCAAGACCTAATGAATTATGTTGATGGCACATTGTATAGTGCGGCTTCAACTGCACCGACGCCGGATCATCAAAGTAAGTATACGCCAGCCGATCCTGACGTAGTGCTAGACAATACCTATGTCCTGCATGTATCACCATTGCCCGCCGGTACGGCGGCCGCAGGTACTATTGGTTACGCGGACACGGACGTTATTCAAGTATTTACTGGCGCTAAATGTGACTCAACGGGCCACACCGCCATTGCTGGTTCAACGCGTAACGCAGCAGTGATTATATTGCTTGAAAACGGCCTAGATACAAGTAACCTACAAAGCTCATCGTTCTGCGAAGACGTTTAGGGCTAAGCTAGCCTAGCATAAATGCGCGCACCACTAGGTGCGCGCATTTTGTGTGGTATCATAAAGGTTATGAATATACTCTATAGCGCGCTCATGGCCCTGGTGGGGGTGGTAATGGGGAGCTTTGCGGGGGCCCAGGTATGGCGCCTACGGGCTCACCAGGTTGCATACGACAAAAAACACAAAGAGCCGTACGACAAGCACGAATACGCCAAGCTTAAGCCCCTTATGGCGCAGTACCGCCATAAGCCTGATCGTTCGCAGTGTTTGTCCTGCGGCCATACACTTGGGTTTCTTGACCTGATTCCATTATTTAGCTGGGCTGCACAAGGCGGTCGTTGCCGCTACTGCGGCGCACGCATTGGTGCATTTGAGCCCGCAATGGAATTGGGCGTCGCGATTGTTTTTGTTGCCTCGTATCTATTTTGGCCGTTTGGGCTTGTGAACGCGGCGCACATTGCCTTGTTTGTGACCTGGCTTGTTATTATGGTGGTGCTCGCGATTTTAGCGGCCTACGATATAAAATGGCAGCTCTTGCCCGACAGTATGAACATTACGCTCATTGCGCTGTCGGTGGTGTTTATTGGCTTACGCGCCTTAGCCCTACCTGGTACGGTTGATGTTATTTCGGCGCTGGGCGCTGTGGCCATTTTGGCGGGCCTGTACGCAGCCATTTATGTGCTCAGCAAGGGGGCCTGGATTGGCCTTGGTGATGTAAAGCTTGGCGTTGGCCTGGGGCTTATCCTTGGCGATTGGCGCCTTGGGTTCTTGGCGTTATTCCTAGCAAACCTCATTGGTACCTTTGTGGCCTTGCCAGGGGTGCTGTTAAGCCGCCTTAGCGGTGGTTCGCGGATTGCGTTCGGGCCGTTTTTGATCGCCGGTACCTTGCTTTCACTTTGGTGGGGCGCACCATTTATCAGTTGGCTGTTTAGCAAGTCGCTGCTGCTGTTTTAGTGCTTATGCTATACTGAAAGGTATATGAGCGGGGCAAAAACCAGCGGTTTTACGATCATTGAGGTGATGCTTTTTTTGGCGATTAGTGGTCTTTTGGCGGTCGGCGTGATGGCGGGTGCCGGTGCGGCTATTAATGTGCAGCGCTATAAAGATGCCACAAACTCGCTCCTAAGCTATTTCCAGGGTGAATATGACCAGGTAGCAAATGTGCAAGACAACCGTGTTGGCGGTTCGAATAGCATGAGTAGTGTTGCGTGCACGAGCTCGGGTTTTACGACCAAGGATGGCCCGGTAACGATTGGCAGCAGCTTGTCGTGTTTTATTATCGGCCGCCTTATAACGGTGTCAAACAATGGTACAAGTATACAGGCCCAGTCGGTGTTTGCGAGCAAACAGGGGACTGGCAACGATGATATTCAGGCGCTCGCAAGCTCGGGGTTATTTATTGATGCCGCCCAAAGTGGTGAGGTGCCCGATATATATTCGCCCGAGTGGTCAACTCGACTGGTAAATACAACTGGTTCAACCTCGCTCGATAATTGGCGGCTCCTTATTCTTCGCTCGCCGACATCGGGCACCATCCGCACATTTACCAGCACCGATCCCAATCAATCACTTACCGATATGGTTACAGGCAATGGTGGCGCTACGCGGCAAGATATGGTTGTGTGCCTTGACCCTGCCGGGCTCGTGTCCCAACAGCCAAGTGGCGTACGGATTGTGAAAGACGCCGCCAGTGTGAGCGCGATTAAGTTTACGAACCCGGGGGATTGTCAATGAAAACAAGCCGGGGCGATACGCTTATTGAAGTAATGCTTGCCTTTGCTATTTTTAGCCTTGTTGTTGTTGGATCGATTATGCTGATGAACAAAGGTATGGACACCGCCCAACGTGCGCTCGAGCTGACACTGGTCCGCCAGCAGGTTGATGCGCAGCTGACGATGCTCAGCGACTTTAAGCAGACAAACCCGACCGGCTGGCAGGCGCTGGCTAGCAATGCTACCTCTACGCAGCCACCCAATCTCTCGACTTACACGACGTGCCCAACCTCGAGCACGCTTTCGTCGTCGAACGCATTCTTTATGGCGGCCAATAGCGCAAAAACTGCCGTGGTCCCCAATACGGTTTCGGCAACCAACCTCCAGCCTGCACCCACGTATGCAATGGTCGACACGTTCGCTAAAACCGCTCAGGCACCTGTGTCGTACGGTATATGGGTTATGTTGGTAAAGTCCGAAGGTTTTACTGCGAACCATGCGTATGATGTTCATGTGCGCGCTTGTTGGTACAGCATGGGTGATGCGCGCCCCACGACCATTGCAACGGTAAGGAGGGTCTACGATGCGAGTTAGGCAAGGACGCGCCGGCTTTACGCTTATTGAGCTAACGCTTGCCATGGCATTTGTGGGTATTTTACTTGTCGCAACAGTTACGGTGATTATTCAGGTGAGCAATATGTATAGCAAAGGGGTCACATATAAGCTTATTGATCAGGCTGGCCGCGACTTGGGGGCCGCTATGACGCGCGACGCCGAGAACGCGGGGAATGTAGCCAACCCAATTGTGCAGCCTACTGACCCGGCCGCTGGTGGTTTAGGTCGTTTGTGCCTTGGCGGCTATAGCTACCTTTGGGGCGATCCGGCAAAATTGCGTAGCCAAAACGGTACGGCGCCAACCTATCAAGGCACAAGCACGGATATTATTCTGGCAAGAGTCGCCGATGCTGGCGGCAGCTACTGTACCAAGGGTGCAAATGGTACGTACCCCACCGCAGTTAGCCAGAGCCAGGCTACTGAAATGCTGCCAAGCGACCAAGGCGACTACGCGCTCCAGGCAATGCAGCTCACTGTTATCCCCACGTCGAGCCAAAGCAAGCTGTACGACATTAGCTACGCGATTGGAACAAATCAAGCGGGTACTATCACAAGTGCGGTTGCGTGTGAGCCGCCGTCGGCGGCAACGAACAACTTTAATTTTTGTGCCGTTAACACCTTTGATATAATGGTCAGGGTAGGGTATTAGGCAATGAACCACAAACAACAAGGCGTCGTATCATTATTTATAGTCATATTTACAACGTTATTGTTGACAGTCTTGGTGGTCGGTTTTTTACGCTTAATGGTGCAAGACGAAATACAGGCCACGAACCGTGACCTCTCGCAGAGCGCCTACGATTCGGCGGTATCTGGTGTGGCCGATGCCAAGCGCGTTATCCGTGCCTGCGATACTGGCAACCAAAACGCATGTGCGGCTATTAACAGCCAGCAATGCGACACAGTGTCAAAGGCGGGTGTCGTATCGAACGCTGCAAATTCAAGCGAAACAATTATTCAAGCAAACGGTGCAACGACTAATTTAAATCAGGGCTATACCTGCGTCATTATTCATAATCAGGCCGATGATTTTTTGGGGAATTTGACCAGCGGGGCTTCACAGCTCGTGCCAATTAAGGTGGTTGCCCCGAACGGGTCACCCGATACCATAACCAGTATTACTATTGAATGGATGCACCAGGGTAGCAGTTACAGCGGGGGCGAGCCATCGTCGTTGTCACCACCTACGGCGGTTACGGGCACTTCGTTGCCTACGCAGGGTAGCTGGAATCCCAATTCGCCGGCGATGTTACGCGTGCAGGCGGTCTTGCCGCCCAACGCAAACTCAGTAGCAACGGCAGAGCTTGATTCTAGCGTTGCCTCAACAGTATTTTTGCGACCGACAATGGTAAGCGCGGCGGCGGGTGCCCCCATACCAACCTTTGCCCTACCAGGCTCGCGCGCAACATCAGCCCAGGCCCAAACAACCACACCGTATGCGGTCGCGTGTTCAAACGCGGGCTACCAGGCGGGCGATTACGCATGTAAGGTCACGCTTACGGTGCCGCCGGTCCCTACTGAATCAACCGTGGCGTTTTTACGGGTGACTTCGCTGTATCGCGATACGTCGTTCCGCGTGACCGTGGCCGGTAAGGCGAACCCAGCATTGCAGTTCGATGGTGTGCAACCAGTTGTCGATTCAACGGGGCGGGCAAGCAATATGTTCCGCCGGATTTCGAGCCGCCTTGATTTGTCGCCGGCCATTTTACCACCTGCGGCAATCGATATTACCGGTAGCATTTGCAAAGACTTTTATTTGACTGATAACCAAACACCCGCGCAGGTGCCGGCAGGCGTGACGTGCACAACCGCCCCGTAAGTAAAGGCTAATCTTCGCTATGGAACTTTTCGTACACCTCGCGCAGGTGTGAATCGGTGACATGGGTATATACCTGGGTCGTGCTAATGCTGCTATGCCCAAGCATGGTTTGTACGCTCCGGATATCGGCACCGTTCATAAGCAAATCGGTCGCAAAGCTGTGGCGCATGGTGTGGGGGCTGACATGCTTGGTGATGCCAGCAAGTTTGGCGTATTTTTCGATAATTCGTTGGATGCTGCGGGGCGTGAGCCGGCGGTAATCGCCACCGTTCGAAACGACTGTATTACGGCTATAATTCAAGAACAATGGTGGTAAGTTGTCGAGCCGCTTGTGTAGGTATTCTTGGACAACATGCGCCGCACGCACGCTAATAAATATTGGCCTGTCTTTTTGCCCCTTGCCGCGCACGGTGAATTCGCGGCGCTTGATGTTAATGTGGCCACGATCTAAGTTTACCAGTTCTGACACACGCAAACCTGAACTAAAAAGGAGTTCAAGGATTGCCCGGTCGCGCAGGTTTTGCTCGGTATCATCTGAAGGAATCGCAGCCAGCATACGCTCAATCTCGTCGAAATGTAAAAACGTGACCTGCTTTCTGGCAACCTTTGGGAGCTCGATTTTTTCGGGGGTGAGGCTGGGGATATTCCGCCGCGATAGGTAGTGTAAAAAGCCGCGCATTGCAATAAGGTGGTAGCTTTGGGTAATCGTGGCTAGGTCGTCGCCGTTGTCGTTTGCATAACGGTTCAGCCATAGGCGATATTTGCGAATAAGTTCAGTTGTGATAGTGTCAACAGGTATGTCGCCGGCGAATTCAATGAACCGTTCAAGGTAGTGCCGGTAGTTTTCGGCCGTTTTTGCACTCCGGCCACCTTCAACCTCAATGCTCTCAATAAAATCCATAATTAGTTCCGACATATACGGCTCATGCTTCATATATCTAGCATAGCCTATACAGTGGTAAAATGTTAGCGGTTATGCGCGGTTATGCGCGGTTATGCGCGGTTATGCGTGGGTATGCAGGCGATGCTTGGTTTGCTACAATCAACACGGAAACAGTAAGACTTGAAAGGACACCATGGAACGAACACTTGTTGTACTAAAGCCAGATGCCGTGCAGCGGGGTATTGTTGGTGAGATTATTAGTAGGTTTGAGCGCGTTGGCCTTAAAATTGTCGCGGCAAAGCTTTTTATTCCGAGCAAAGAGCTTATGGATAAACACTATCCAGCTGATAGGGCGGAATTTGTCGAAGGCCTGGGCAGCCGTACGCTTGAGAGTTACCGTGAAATGGGGCTCGACCCAATAGAGCAGTTTGGAAACGATGACGCTGCGCGCATTGGTGAGCAGGTACGTACATGGCTGACAGACTTTATGCGCTCAGGTCCGGTCTTTGCTTTTGTGCTCGAAGGTCCGCACGCTATCGAAGTTGTGCGTAAAATTGTCGGTTCGACATTGCCCCAAAAGGCGCAGCCGGGGACAATACGGGGCGACTACTCATTTGACTCATCATACCTGGCGAATTCAGCAAAACGCCCGATTAAAAACCTTATTCATGCATCGGGCAATGCCGAAGAAGCAGCGTTTGAGCTTGATCTTTGGTTTAGTGACAATGAGATTATGCGTTATGACACAATCCACCAAAAGCACATGCAGTAGAGGAAACAGGGGCTATCTGGTATCATAGACCAGAGTGTCCCGATAGTTCAACGGATAGAATAACTCCGTCCTAAGGAGCAGATGTTGGTTCGATTCCAGCTCGGGATACCATAAAATAATACCCGTCATTTGATGGGTATTATTTTATGGTAGCTTGCCCGCGGCCTGCCATAGGCAGCAAAGGGTCGGGTGCTTTCCAGCATTTTGGTGGGCATTCTGTTTAGCCATCAGCCCTGATGGCAACTGCGCACGATAAGTGGTACTATTAAAAGCATAAATGGCACAGGCAGCGGGTAAACAGGACTTTGAATTCGCCGGGCAGCACCCAGGCGAATCGGTGCTGTTTGTGTTCCGCCGCCACATCATTGCAATGCGAAAGGGCTTTTATGCGCTCTTGATTCCGTTTGCGCTCTCGTCGATTCCGCCGCTTATCTGGCAAGATCAACTCCAGTTGTTTTTGCTGCCAATCGCCGGGTTGGCGCTCGGGCTGATTTTATTTGGCTACCACTATATCATGTGGTACTTCACGGTGTACATCGTTACAACTGAGCGCTTAAGGCAGGTAACACAGCGTGGTTTTTTTGGTAAAGATGTGGTCGAGCTCCGGCTATCAAAAATTCAAAATATCAGCTATAATATACCAGGATTTACAGGCGAATTGTTTAAATTTGGCACAATAATTATTCAAACGTTTGTTGGCGACCTTATCATCAACAAAGTCGAAAAGCCAGACGAAATCTATAACAAGCTACAAGACGCGGTCCATGCCGCTACAACTGTGTCCGAGAGTGGGCTGACGAATGAAAAAGATACGATTATATAAACTGGTACCGTGGCGCCGCAAGACAGAAAAGCCTAGCTTGCCATCACGTATTACAAACGAAACTGTGGCGGAACATCGCGAGCAGATTTTAGCTGGCGGGCGTCGTTTTAAATATCCAGTACAATACGCGCGGCATAAGCTCGTGCTCAACACGGTAATTATTGCCTTTGTGAGCGTACTGCTACTAGCTGGCTTGGCGTTCCAACAACTGTATTTTGCTCAAAATTCTGACGATTTTATGTACCGGTTTACGCAGCTCGTGCCTGTCCCGGTTGCAACGATTGCAAGCGAGCCTGTTCGGTATAGCGACTACTTAATGCAATATAGGGCGTCTGAGTTTTGGTTGCGAAAGTACGACGAGACAAAGCTTGATAGCGCCGATGGCCGGCGCCTCCTTGCGGGCATAAAGCGGCAAGTGCTCGATAACGCCGAGGCAAATGCGTATGCGGCTAAGCTTGCCCGCGAAATGCACATTACTGTTACGACCGCCGATGTGAACAACGCTGTTGCGCGTAAGCGTAACACCGCCGATGGACAAATTACCCAAGAGGCCTACGACGCTTCGACTATGATGCTGTACGGCTGGTCACCCGCAGAGTACAGACAGGCGATAAAAGAAAGCCTGGTAAAAGCGAAAGTTGCCTTTGCAATTGATACAAATGCCAAAGATCTTGCTGATAAGGCTTCATCGCTTATCGCTTCGGGCAAGGATCTGGGCGCGGTAGCATCTGCGCTAGGGAACGGTGTGGCGATTCAAAGTCCGGGCCTCATTGATACGACAAGCTCGTTCAGCGGTTTGAATGTGTCGAATGTCGCAGCGTTGCCACTCAATAAGGTGTCGGGTCCGCTTAAAAGTAGCACCGACGATGGCTATTATTTTGTAAAGGTTACGCAAAAAACAGATACGCAGGTAAACTTTGACTTTATTGAAATCAAGCTCACGGCATTTAATGCTAAGCTTGCAGACTTAAAAAAGACTCACCAAATTCACGAATTTATTACAATTAACGGCGCCCAGTAGCCATAGCGCACGAGCTGTTGCGGTATAATAGGTGGTAAAGCAAGGAGGACGGATTAAAATGTACACGTTACCAGAATTACCATATGATTATGCTGCGCTCAGCCCGTATATTAGTGCTGATATTATGAAATTGCATCACGACAAGCATCATCAGGGCTACGTTGATAAATTGAACGCCGCGCTTGATAGCGGCGACCCATCGCTCAAGGCCATTGATTTGCCACAGCTACTCGGCAGGGCGGACTTGCCAATGGCAGTCCGTAACCAGGGCGGTGGGCACTACAACCATGCACTGTTTTGGCAATGGATGGCACCAAGCGCGGGTGGCGAACCAACCGGTAGGCTGGCCGAGCGTATTGAACAAAAGTTTGGCTCATTCCAGGCGTTTACAGATGAATTTTCAAGCCGAGCAAATAATGTATTCGGCAGCGGCTGGGCATGGTTGATGCCTGACATGGAAATCGTTACAACACCGAACCAAGATACGCCCATGCTACTTGGCAAAGCGGAGCCGCTACTTGGGCTCGATGTCTGGGAGCATGCCTACTATTTAGACTACAAAAACGTCCGTGCCGATTACGTAAAGGCATGGTGGGACATAGTGAACTGGCAATTTGTTCAAGAGCGCTACAACAACCTTAGCGCGTAGCAGTATAAAAAATAATACGCCCACCAGTAAGGTGAGCGTATTATTTTGGCGCGCCCGACCGGATTCGAACCGGCGATCTCCTCCGTGACAGGGAGGCGTGATAGGCCAACTTCACTACGAGCGCATGCAGCGTTAACTCAAGGTATTTTAGCAGTTCCAACCAATTAAATCAACAGGGGCCAGCCGGAATGCGATATGGTATAATACCACACAGGAGTGCCACCTTGGCTCAGTTGGTAGAGCAGCTCACTCGTAACGAGCAGGTCGCCGGTTCGAATCCGGCAGGTGGCTCCAGCGGAATCTTTATTATGACAAAAGAAGCAATTCGTCAATCAGTCAAACAAGCAATCACGGACCGTGGTTTTGTCTTGTTGATGTTTGCGTTACTGCTTGCTGGCATGGTGTATGCAACGGTCATCGGGCTGTCCATCCACTCAAGGGATGTGCAAATTTACACCCGCTACACGGCGTTTGGTGAAGCGCATTTTTACAAAAGTCCTTGGCAGTATACGATCCTGTTTGTCGTGTTTGGCATTGCCGTTACAGCCGTACATACCGCTTTGATGGTTAAGTTATATGCGCTTGGCCGTCGGCAGTCAGGGCTTCTTGTCGGCTGGCTTGGCATTGCGGTTTTAGCAATAGCGATGGTAATCATGCTCTCAATCATAGGGTTCGCTTTCCAATAGGTGATTGCATGATTGATCTTGAACTTCCTTTAGGTAAGCGCGCAACTAAATATCGCCTGTTTGAAATGCTCCCGGCTGTCTTAAGCTATGGGGCGCTCGTGCTGCTTATCGTGTTATCGCTTGTGAGCCCCGATTTGGCGGCTATTTACCTGATGATAGTTATTATTACTCTGCTTGTTAAGTTTGTCGGGATTGCCTACCACACAATCCGTGGCCATGATCGGCTCGTTGCTGCGCAAAAGGTCGACTGGCACGCACGCTTGCAGGAGCTTGAGCGCCCTCGTCATGTCGATGAGCACATTAGTCTGGCGAAACATAGCGAGTTTGGCCTTCGCGAACATCTAAACAACTTGAGGCTCATGGCGAACGACTCCGCGCGTTACCCAAAACCGTCACAGCTCTACCAGGCGGTAATAGTTGCCGCCTACAATGAATCCTACGAAGTGATTCGGCCGACGCTTAGCTCGCTTAAAAACACTACCTATGACAACAAAAAAATGATTGTGGTGTTTGCGTACGAAGAACGTGGCGGTGCGGCCATTGAACACACTGCAGAGCGTCTTCGCAAAGAGTTCAGCGATACCTTTTTTGAGTTCATGATCGTTAAACACCCTAAGGATTTGCCGGGTGAGGTAATCGGCAAAGGGCCAAACATTACCTATGCGGGGCATCGCCTGCAGGAATATTGCAATCGGATGGGGATTGCGTACGCCGACGTAATTGTCACGACGCTTGATTGTGACAACAAGCCGTTCGCGTCGTATTTCGACGCAGTTGCCTACGAATTTATCACGCACGAAAACCGTCAGCGCCTATCGTATCAGCCTATCTCCTTGTATTTTGGGAACATTTGGGACGCGCCGGCGCCAATGCGGGTTATTGCAACGGGCAACTCATTTTGGACAATTATATCAAGTATGCGCCCGCATACGTTACGTAATTTTGCCTCGCACTCCCAGCCACTCGAAGCGTTGGTGGGTATGAACTTTTGGAGCACGCGGAGCATCGTCGAAGATGGTCACCAGTATTGGCGGAGCTATTTTTACTTTGGTGGTGATTATGATCTCGTACCAATTTATGTGCCAATCTATCAAGATGCGGTCATGGCCGACACGCTAAAAAAGACATTCATCACCCAGTTTAAACAGTTGCGCCGGTGGTCCTATGGGGCTTCCGATGTGCCATATGTCGCTGTCCGTTTGTTCACCCGGCAGCGCAACATACCGTTTCTTGAAGGATTTGCGCGATTTATTCGCTTGATTGATGGTCACGTTACCCTTGCGGCGATTTCTATTCTTATCACATTTGGTGGCTGGGTACCGCTGTTGGTAAACCCGCAGGCGTCACATAGCATCGCCGCGCACCAGCTGCCAGGGGTGGTGAGTATTATCCAGCGGATTGCAATGGCCGGAATTTTTATTACGATATTCTTAATGCTCAAAATGCTCCCGCCGCGGCCAGAGCGGTACAAGCGCCGCCGCACAGTGTTTATGGTGCTTCAGTGGATACTCATGCCGGTTACGTCAGTCTGCTTTAACTCTATTGCAGCGTACAATGCGCAAACACATTTGGCACTTGGTCACTACTTGGACAAGTTTGATGTCACTGAAAAAGCGACAGCTGAGTCACGAGCAAAAAGCACGAAAGCTGCCCACTAAACTTAAATGCCTTTCCGACGCCGTGCAGGTGCAGCTTCCAGGTGGTGGGAAAGCGCGTATTGCAGCGCCGCGCTAGGGTCAAAACGTTTCAGGACCGTGTGGGTCAGCGCGCAAATCTGCGCTGTTGAGACTGACGCGTTTTCAAAAAGCAGCATGCTTATAATGGTGTCGCTAAGGGGGAGCGCGTTAATCGCTCCGCGGGGTTCGTCATGTGCAAAACTCTTTGCAATCGAAGCTACAAGCTTTCCCTGGTAAAATGGGCTTTTAGCGCCTGTCTTTGCAGCAATAACCCATACGCTATCACTAAAGACTGGTTTTTCTTGTGTCGTAAAATAAGCGTCGCAGTGCGTGCACCGCCGCCGCCGCCATACGCTGGGCTCTTTTTTGTGTGGCCTGCTATTAGTTACTTCGGTTGTTTGATTGTGGCAATATATGCAAAGCATGTATACATATTGTCATACAGCTATTAAAAAAGCTAGTGGATAATTACTTAGGGTTGGGGATAAAAATATCCCCGGCGGCGCCGAGGATATTTGTAGAGCTCATAACTAACTCGCAGCTGAATGGTTGAGGCCATCCTGCTTTGCCTGCTGCCAGGTTTTATCGTATTCAAACTTTAGGGGTATGAGCTGAAGGGTTGATTGGGTAGTACTGTGACTCATACGTACATATTAGCATAAGTGTTTAAAAAAGTCAATGCTTACAGAGTAGCACCGATATATCATGGAGCGAATACACTGTCTGCGGGCGAACCAACCATATAAAAATCCACCCTTCAAGGTGGATCTTTATATGGTGGGCGATGTAGGATTCGAACCTACCACCTTCTCAACGTCAATGAGACGCTCTAGCCAAATGAGCTAATCACCCATGAGCCACCTAATTTGCCCTCTGAAAAATTACGTGACTACTTGAGAATAGTAACAAAACAGGGGAGAATTTGCAATATACGGGGCGGTGCGTTACCATAATAGCTGGATATCGATAGAGCCCAACCATCTCTGGAGTCCCGCGGGAAGGAGCGCCGTGCGAGAACGTTGCTTCAATAAGCGCCTAGCCTAAGGGGCTGGGAAGTCCGGTGGAACCGTCCAATCAATCTGGACCCGAGACATGCGATCAGTGAGTTTAACGATTTAAACTTATCAATCGCATGTTTTTATTTATAAATAATAAGGAGAAGTTATGAACGAGCAAGAACTTTACGCCATGCGCCACAGCTTGGCCCACATTACCGCCCAAGCAGTGCAGCACCTATGGCCACACGCAAAATTTGGGGTTGGGCCAGTGGTAGAAAATGGTTTTTATTATGACATTGACTTAGGTGATATTAAAATCTCGGAAGCCGATTTTCCAAAAATTGAAGCAGAAATGCGCAAAGTAATTGGAGTGGACTATCCATTCGAACGCAGCGAGAAGGCAATCGAGGATGCAATTCATTGGGCGGAG
Source organism: bacterium (assembly GCA_021781475.1). Taxonomy (GTDB): domain Bacteria; phylum Patescibacteriota; class Saccharimonadia; order Saccharimonadales; family Saccharimonadaceae; genus Saccharimonas. The sequence goes on along the minus strand of JAJXWT010000002.1, from coordinate 17,015 downwards.
GAGAAACAGCAGCCGTATAAGGCCGAATTGCTCAACGACTTGCAGCGCGCCGGTACGACAGTTGCTAAAGATCTGGACGCTGAAACATTGGGGGTTGCGGCAGATGGCGACAGCAAAGTAGATGTTGTGTCATTTTATGCCGACGGCGATTTTACTGATTTATGCCGTGGTCCGCACGCCGAAAGCACCGGTAAGGTCGGCGCGTTTAAATTAATGCGCGTGGCGGGTGCATACTGGCGCGGAAAAGAAACAAATCCACAAATGCAGCGGCTGTACGGTGTAGCATTTGCAAGCCAGCACGAGCTTGATGCGCATATAGCGATGATTGAAGAAGGCAAAAAACGCGATCACCGCAAGCTCGGCAAAGAGCTTGATCTCTACACAATGTCGAACTTAGTGGGTGTTGGCCTGCCGCTCTTTACGCCGCGCGGTACCGTGCTCCGTGATATGTTGGCGCAGTACTCCAACCAGCTGCGACAAGCCTATGGCTTTAAGAAAGTCTGGACACCGCATATCACGAAGAAAGATTTGTATGAGACCTCTGGTCACTGGGCAAAGTTTGGTGATGAGCTGTTTTTAGTCACGAGCCAAGAAACGAGTGACAAAATGGCCCTCAAGCCAATGAACTGCCCCCACCATACGCAGATTTATGCCTCGCAACTGCGCAGCTACCGGGATATGCCAGTGCGATTTTTGGAAACCACAACTGATTATCGTGATGAAAAAACCGGTGAGCTGGGGGGTCTGAATCGTGTTCGCTCACTCACTCAAGATGACAGTCACGTATTTTGCCGACCGGACCAAATTGAAACTGAAATTAACCAGCTGCTGGCAGCTGCGAACGAGTTATACGGCACGCTTGGTATGCACCTGCGAGTACGCCTTAGTTATCGTGATAGCGGCGAGGGCTACTTGGGTGATCTAGCGTTGTGGGAAAAAGCGCAGACACAGTTAAAGAACGCTGTCATCGCCAACAACTTGGAATATTTTGAGCAAGATGGTGAAGCGGCATTCTACGGACCAAAGATTGATTTTATGGCAACGGACGCAATTGGCCGTGAACATCAAGTCGCAACCGTACAGCTAGATTTTGTGCAGCCAGAGCGTTTTGGCTTGGAATACATTGAGCATGATGGCCATGCCGAGCGCCCAGTCATGATTCACTGTGCGCTTCTTGGCTCAATTGAGCGGTTTTTGTCGGTCTTTATTGAGCATACGGCAGGCTGGTTCCCACTGTGGGTGGCACCAGAACAATTGCGTATTCTGACGGTTAATGACACGGTATCAGATTATGTGAGGGAAATTACCACCATGCTCGATGGCATCGTATTTATGAAACCAGTGAAATATAACGAACTACGTTACACGGTCGATGACCGTAATGAGTCATTGGGCAAAAAAATCCGTGAAGCAGCAAACTACAAGATCCCGGTGCAGTTAATTGTCGGGCCAAAAGATATGGAGGCGCGCGAGGTGAGCGTTCGCACCCAGCAGGGGGAAACAAAAGTGTCGCTTACGGACTTGCAAGAATATCTAATCAATATCGCGTAAAGGATGAACGGCAACTTTCGCGAACGAGTCGAAAAGCTGATGGGCCAAGTGCCGCTTGGCCAGGTTACAACGTATGGTGACTTGGCGGCGTTTGCGGGACAGGCGCAGGCTGCCAGGGCTATCGGTGGGATTGCGCACTTTGGTGACATAGACCTACCATGGCACCGGTTGGTGAATCGGAACGGTGGCCTTGCCAGTGGCTATCATGGTGGGCGCGAAGCGCAAGCAATGGCATTACGGCAAGAAGGGGTAACGTGTACAGATTTTACTGTCGATGAGTTTCAGGAGAAGCGATGGAACCCATACCGCTGATAGTAATTGTGGGACCGACGGCAAGCGGCAAAACCGACCTTGCCATACGGATTGCCAAACAGTACAACGGCGAAGTGATTTCAGCTGATTCTCGCGCAATCTATAAAGGCGTAGATATTGGTGCTGCCAAACCCAGTGTCGATGAGCGGCAGAACGTACCGCACTGGGGCTTTGATTTAGTCGAGCCCGGCGAACGTTTTACAGCGGCCGATTTCCAACAATATGCAAATTGTAAAATTGCCGAAATACGGGCGCGGGGTCATGTGCCCATACTTGCGGGGGGCACTGGTCTTTATGTCGATGCGGTGATTTTTAATTACAATTTTCCGCCGGAACCACCTACGTCGGAGCGCGCAAAGTGGGAGGGAATGGACATAGGGGCGCTTCATGAATATTGTGTAAAAAACAACATTCATATACCGGAAAACAAGCACAACAAACGCTATGTGGTAAATGCGATCTTCCGAAACGGTTATGCTTTAAAGAAGTCGGTGGTACCGGATAAAAACTCAATAGTTGTAGGAATAGCAACAGAACGGCATGCTCTTCATGACCGAATTACCCAACGCGCTGAACAAATTTTCCAAGGTGGTGCCGTAGACGAAGCACTGCGCCTGGCTCGCCATTACGGCTGGGAAAGCGAAGCAATGAAAGCCAATGTGTACCGGGTTATCCATGAATACGTAAAGGGGGTGGTGAGCATCGAGCAGGCGAAAGAACTATTTATTAATCGAGACTGGCAGCTCGCGAAGCGTCAAATGACCTGGTTCCGTCGGGGTGAACACGTAATGTGGCTGGATATCGGTAGTGCGTACACATACATTGCTCACGCTCTCGATAAGTTGAACAACCTATGATATCATATGCGTATACTAATAGAGGACACAAACCAGCATGATTGACGCATTATTTGGTTCAAAAACACGGGTAAAGTTACTCTACCTATTTTTGAACAATCCTGGTAAGTCCTTTTACGTCCGTGAGATTACGCGGCTCATAGATGAACAAATAAATTCAGTTAGGCGAGAGTTGTCGAACCTCCTTGAGGTTGGTGTCATTGTGAGTTCCACAGCTGACAATAAGCTGTATTACGAGGTGAATCAGCTGTACGAATACTACGGGCCGTTTCGCGAGATTTTTGGCAATAACCAAAAATCAACGCGTGGTGGCAGGGTAGAGGCGGTGAGCCAGCAGGATCGGTGGCAACAGCTTGTCGCGGCCCTTAGTAGCGCAAGGGTGGTTGTGGTTGCCGGAGCACTTGTAAAGGGTTCGGCCAGTTCAGTCGATTTACTAATTGTTGGTGATGTTTCGCACCAAAAGGTGAATGATTTGGTACAATTAATAGAGGCACAAGAAGGCAGGGAGCTAGTCTATACCACCATGACATACGACGAGTTCTACTACCGGTTGAGTGTGCATGACCGTTTTGTTAGTGGCATACTCACAAATAAGCATATGGTGCTACTGGATGCTGATAATATCCTGAAAGAACAGTAGGAGGAATAATGTTTGAAATTGAATATAAAGGTGGAAACTGCGTTGTATTTTCGACCAAAAAAACGACGCTGATTGCTGACCCACGGCTTTCCTTGGTTGGGCTAAAAGACGTGAAAACCAAAGACGAGATTGAAATTGCAACCGAGCCGCGTTTTATCGTAGAAAACTCTGACGCCCGGGTTATTATTCAGGCGCCTGGTGAATACGAGGTTGGCGACTTCTTTATACGCGGCATTGAAGCTATTCGCCACCTTGACATGGAAACAGACGAAAAGTTGAGCACTATTTATCACATTGACGCCGGTGACGTGCGTATTGGGCTAATCGGTAACATCAAGCAAAAGCTCACTGATGACCAGCTGGAGACGGTTGGCGTTGTCGACATACTGGTGATTCCTGTGGGTGGCGGTGGCTATACGCTTGATGCGACCAGCGCTGCCGCAATTGTGCGCCAAGTGGAGCCAAAAGTTGTTGTGCCGGTGCATTATGCAGATTCTGGGTTGCAGTACGAGGTGCCACAGGACACTCTCGAGGTGTTCACGAAAGAGCTTGGTGCCCCAGTTGAGCAAATCGATAAGCTAAAGTTGAAGGCAGCCGCGGCACTGCCTCCTGTGCTGACAGTGTTTGCTCTCAAGCGTAGTTAATAGCAGGCAGCGGAATATTGATGAAAATATAATAAACACCCTCTTTATGGAGGGTGTTTATTATAAAATATCGGCAGGCTACGGTCGCCAGGTTCAGTTTATTTTACTGCTGGTGCGCCAAGGAGCCCTTTTTTCTTTAGCGTGCGAATAGCTTGGGTGGACAGAATCATCGTGATTTTTTGGCCATTGACCAGAAAAGTCTTTTTTTGAAGATTCGGTTTAAATACGCGCTGGGTGCGACGCAAAGAAAAGCTCACATTGTGGCCGAACTGTTTTCCTTTTCCGGTAAGTTCACACTTTGATGCCATAACGTTCCTTTATTTATTGATAACAATCTTTGTTATTGTACTCTGTTTTAGCCCGGTGGTCAAGATGCTATAATAGTGGTAATGAATATCACATACATACTAATCGTGCTGGGGGTTATTTTGGTGTCGATGACGCTCCACGAGGCAATGCACGGCTTTGCATCATATTGGCTTGGTGACGATACCGCAAAACTGCACGGTCGGTTGACGCTTAACCCGATTAAACACATCGATCCGTTTATGACGATACTTTTGCCCCTGATTTTGGCTGTTTCTGGTCTGCCCGTGTTTGGTGGGGCTAAGCCGGTACCATTTAACCCAAGCAATCTTAAGTTTGGCGAATGGGGTGCCGCCCTTGTCGCGGTCGCTGGTCCACTCACTAACTTTGTGCTGGCTTTTTTGGCATTTGGTCTGTATGCGCTTTTTATGCCAGCTACCGGCTCGATCGTTGCCACCATACTCGCGACTGCGGTGGTGGTAAACCTTGGGTTTTTTGTGTTCAATATCATACCGATACCACCGCTTGATGGCTCTCGGGTATTGTATGCGCTTGCGCCTGAATTTGTACGTCGAGCCATGGAAGTAATTGAGCAGTTTGGCGTTATTGTCGTGTTTATTATTATCATGGTCGCAAGCCCGGTTATTATTAGTTTTATGGGGGCGGCAATCCATATTATCTTGGTGATGTTTAGTAATATTTTTGGCATATCTGTCGCCTAGGTCGGTGTATAATAAGTAGTGTCCCGGACGTTCTCAGGCGTGTATGATTTTCCTAACATCATACGATAGGGATCCTAATATCTGCCTTGCCCCGTGGGGTGAGCGTGAGGGAACCCACCTTGCATATAGCCAGGGAATATCAAGCGCCTTTTGAACGACGGGGCTTCTAGGTGCGACCGGTAGGTCGCGCTTTCATGTACATTATAGGCATATCGGGGTGTGGCGCAGTTGGTAGCGCGTACGGCTGGGGGCCGTGAGGTCGCAAGTTCGAGTCTTGTCACCCCGACCATTTGCTATAATGAATACAGCAGTCTATTAGATGATCGCTTGCCCGTAAAAAGGTAAGAGGAAAGTCCGGGCAGCATAGGATACGACAGCCGCTAACGGCGGCCGGGGGCGACCCTAGGGAAAGTGCCACAGAAACGATACCGCCGTCTCAAGCCATCAATGGTGACTGACGGTAAGGGTGAAAGGAGTGGGGTAAGAGCCCACAGCGAGGCATGGTAACATGCCAAGGAGGTAAACCCTGTCGGCTGCAAGGAGATGTGCATAAAAAGGCGATCCGTCTGCATATCGCTACCCGCTTGAACTGTTCGGCAACGGATAGGCTAGATAGATGATCATCCACGACAGAACCCGGCTTATCGATAGACTGCCAACAAAAAACCGCGCTACGTAGGCGCGGTTTTTTGTTGGCAGCTGGCGTGTGCTATTTTGTCACGCTTTTGACAATTGCCGTGAAAGCTTTGGGGTCGCTGACGGCAAGTTCGGCAAGGACCTTGCGGTCGAGCTGTACGCCAGCTGTTTTTAGGCTGGCGATTAATTTGCCGTAGGTAGTGCCATTTTCGCGGGCGGCAGCATTGATGCGCGTAATCCACAAGCCGCGTAAGTCACGCTTTTTTGTGCGACGATCGCGGTATGCGTAGACAAGCGCCTTGATGACGCCCTGTTTCGCAAGCCGAAAGCTACGCGTACGGTAGTGCTGCATGCCTTTTGCGGCTTGCAAGATCTTTTTGTGCTTTGCCCGTGCGGGGACACCTCGTTTTACTCGCATATAACTACACTCCTAACGCGCGCTTCGCGTTGCGCTTCATGCTACCGGTGATAGTAGCGCTAGTATTAATGGTACGCTTGCGGCTTTTGCTTTTTTTAGAAAGCATGTGGTTGCCAAAGGCGCGCCTGCGGGTGAGTTTGCCGGTGCTGGTGAGCTTCACACGCTTGGCAGTACCCTTGTGGGTCTTTAATTTAGGCATTATTTGCTCCTTACTACTATACTCAGATTGCGTCCAGCCATCTGAGGCTTCTGTTCTACAATCGCTGCGTCTTCCAGCATGGCGGCCATGCGCTCGATCAACTCATATCCAAGCTCTTTGTGAGCCATTTCCCGTCCGCGGTAAAAGATTAAAATCTTTACTTTGTGACCATCGGCTAGGAACTCACGGATCTTTCGGAGTTTGATTTCTAGATCATTTGCGCCAATCTTTAAACCGAATCGCATCTGCTTTAGCTCGCTTGCTTTATTAGAGCGGCGATTTTTTTGCTGTTTCTTCATTTCTTGGTACTGGTACTTGCCCCAGTCGACAACTTTAGCGACAGGTGGGTTGGCGTTTGGTGAAATCTCTACCAAATCGACTCCAGCCTCTTCTGCTACCCGTAACGCCTCTGTACGCGACATGATGCCAAGTTGCTCACCATCGTTACCGATGACACGAAGTTCATTAGCACGAATTGCTTCATTGATGCGGATTGATGTATTGATTACGACTCTCCTTGCTGAGTGCATTATAGCGTTTGTCCGAGCAATTATAGCAGACTTTACCTCTTGTATCAAGAGGTGTGCCGGTATTGAAGAGCCTCGCTTATATGGTGAGCTGTAATGGTATCCGCATCTGCTAAGTCTGCGATGGTCTGGCTAACTTTTATTACCTTAAAATAGCTGCGCGCGCTTAAGCTAAGTTTTTCGGTGGCTGTATTTAAAAGCTGTTCAGCGGCGGGCTCAAGTCGAACATAGTGTTTTATATCACGATTTGTCAGTGAACTGTTGCTTTTAATACTACTTCCGTATCTTTGATTTTGCTTATGTTTAGATTTATCGATAGCACTCCGCGCTGCTAGGTGCTGTATTTTACTCAACGAACTATTTTGGAGTAACTTGTTATTCGCAACCCTGCTGACAGCTACCACCATGTCGATACGGTCGAGTAGTGGGCCAGAGAGCCGCTTTTGGTAATTGAGCAATTGCGAGGTGCTACACGTACATTCGTGCGAGGGGTCCCCGTAATATCCACAGGGGCAGGGATTCATAGTGGCAATTAGCATAAAATCGGCCGGGTAGACGGCACGACCGTTCGCGCGGGTGATACTCACGTATTTATCTTCGAGCGGTTGGCGCAAGGCCTCTAGCGCCGTTCGCTGGTATTCGGGGATCTCGTCAAGGAATAAGACGCCGCGGTGTGCTAGGCTGACCTCGCCCGGTTTAGCCTTTACGCCACCACCGATTAAGGCTATTTGGCTTGAAGTGTGGTGCGGGGCGCGAAACGGTCGGATAGCTACCACATTATCAATGAGCACACCGGCAAGGCTGTGGATCTTTGTTACTTCAAGCAGCTCTTCTGGGGATAGGGCGGGGAGTAGCGAAAGGAGTGTCTTTGCAAGCATTGTTTTGCCAGCACCGGGCGGCCCTGTGAATAAAATATTGTGATGACCCGCTGCAGCGATGGTAAGTGCGCGTTTTGCTTGCTCTTGCCCGTAGATGTCATCTAAAAAGGGGCCGCTCGAGGCCGGTGCAGTGTGGAGGCGCTGCGGTGGCACGGCGGGTGGGATAGGGGCCTCCTTTTTGAGGTGGAGATAAAGGCTCTGTAGCGTTGTGAGGCCAATAATGGAGACCCCTTCCACGAGTAGCCCCTGGCTGACGTTTTGTTCAGGAACGTAAACAGTTGTAATCCCAGCCTTTCTCGCTGCCTCCGCAACGGTAATTGCACCGCTAATTGGCCGTATCCGGCCATCTAAGGCCAACTCACCGGCAAAGACGGCACCAGCGACCTCATCGGGCCGCAACTGCCCGCTACTAGCTAAAATTGCCAAGGCGATAGGGAGGTCGTAGTGGGTGCCATCTTTCGGGAGCTCTGCGGGCGCTAAGTTGACGGTAATCCGTTTTGCGGGCCAGTCGAGCAGGGAATTCGTGATGGCGCTTTTGACACGCTCCTTGGCTTCGCTAATAGCCTTGTCGCCCATGCCGACAATTTGTAACCCTGGTAGGCCTTTGGTGATGTCACTCTCTACTTCGACTAGGTGCCCCTCAAACCCCACAGGGGCTACAGATACAATTCTTGCAACTTTCCCCATAATTCCCTTAGTTAAGCATACCTACCGGCCACTGGCAATACATGGTATAATAGCAGGTGGGTGAACGGGGCTGATATAGCTTTCGACGCCGGGACTTTAACAGATCGTTCTGCAAGCCGACTTCTGACGTAATCAGATAATAATTGCAACAAATCGTGTTGCTCAGGCTTGGAATACCGTCTTCGGACGCCAATTCCAGGCTGTTGCTGCTTAATTTATGCAGCATCGCACTAGACCGGACGCCCGCTATGGGCTAGTGTGTTATATATAGCAGGCTCGGCACCTATGGCTATTTCGACCATGCGCGCTTAACTCTTACCGAAATCCACGAGATAGGCCTCTTTGTCTTACTCTAATTCTATTTTGTGGTTAAACGCTCGAGTAAGACTATACTTGTAGACGGACGATAGGTTACCTGACGGACCCGGGGGCAGTACCCGGCAGCTCCACCAATACAATTCACTGTGTATCAATAGGCCTTACTAGGCCTATTTTTAGTGCCAAACGCAATTTTACGCGATATAAAAAACAACCGCCTGCGAGTAGCGGTTGTTTTATGTGGAGTTTTTGCAATTTTGTTTATTTTTGGCCCCTGCACAATTTATTTATTCAGAAGCTACCCCTATAATAGGACGCGAAAGAGCTTATGTCAACAATATTTGTTAGAATCTTTACGTAAAAATTACTACAAAATTTACCTTGTTTTTTTGAACGATTGTGCGGTGGGCGTGGAAAATGAGGGACGACACCACACCTGGCGGTTGTGTTCGGGCGCATACTCTACCCGCGTACGCACATGTAAATGCATGTGTGTGCACGGCGGGTATTATGGCATGGGGCCCCCTCGGCCCGCGCAGGTTGTTTAGCCGCGCCAAAACGGCATAGGCGGCGGAGGCTTTAGCTATGGAGCGATTGCGATTATTTGCGCAGCTTGACGCTGAGCTGCTACGCGGCAATCAAATAGACGCAATACTGAGCGCATGTAGCGGCCTGGAGTATGACGTTTGGTTGTGTGGGTGGCGCGCAGTGCCTAGAGTGGAACGCCTGTACTACGCATGCCACATGCCGCGCAGTACTTGTACCAGGCGCATAACACATGGCTTTCTGCACCTACGAAACATGAGCGCCCGAGGGCATAGACGGGAGGATACGGCATACGAAAATAGTATATTAAACAACGACGTTAATATTACAACAAACGTAATTTAAAGATGGGAGATTGTTGTTGTGGTTCGTAAATTAAATAATTACAACGTATTACCATCTGTATCTATTGCATGTTTTAGGTAATCGTGCTAGTGTATAAATAAGCTTTTACAAAAACAAAAAAGCGCCAATAAAATTACCTTTACAATTTGTTTCAGCAGCCTACGCCGGCCCACACGGACGGAAATAAGGTAGCAACATGAGATCGTGACAATAATGCACAATGTGGTTCTTTTTTAAGAAACAAGTGTATCGCTCTTTTACACGAACATATGGTGCTACCTCAGCTCCGCCTTGAGGCTCTTGCCTCGGTGTTGGTAGCTGCACGAGTTAGTACCTCGTGGCTGGAATACTCCTAGCATTTGTCCAAACTATGCCAGTAGCCCATCCAGCCACGAAGCGGAAAACTTAAAAAACAAACAAAAATGACCTATGCCCCGCATCTGCGGAGCGGTCAGAGGCCCACCAGAGCGGAATAAGCGGGCGATCCAAAATAGTTATATACCAATAGGACTCGCCAAATTATAAATTCGCTGCCGCTCTAGGGCTCCACGAACCATCCTCTTGATGGTACAATAGCCTTATGCTTTCACGAATACTTGCAGCCGTCACACTAGTGGCATTTGTGCTTCTATCTATTATTTTGCAAGTGACGTCGCCTTCTTCAATTCCACCAATCGGTATACTTTTTGTATTTGTTTTGTTCTACGTTATAGCACTTGGCGTGCTAACTTTTTTTATGTATTGGTTTAGTAGGCTGCTCATTATGCTGAGGAGGCGCCCTGCCGCGAACAGCAACCCAATGAGCTTGCGGGATTCGTACTATTTCGCGTCTGTCGTCGCACTCGCCCCAGTACTTTTGATTGCAATGCGTTCAATTGGCAGGGGTGGCTTTGGCGATTTTATACTCGTGGTGGCATTTGAGCTTTTTGCATGTTTATATGTCGCGAAACGCCGGTAGGGTAGTTATTTTTATTTGCGGTTATGGTATAATTTAACAGATATGGAACCAAGACAGAGCGCGCCGGAGATGCCACATGGAAGCAGACCGCTAGAGCAGAGTGGTGCGCGTCCCTTTGGTGGCGAGACGCTTGGGAGCAATCCCGAGGTCGCTCCTGAGCTGGTACAGGCGATTCCTGAGCGGCGAGAAATCGAGGCCCTACCGCCGGTAGTCCAAGCGCCTGCTCCAATTTTGCCAATTCAGCCTACAGCGGCAGCGCAGCAGGGTGATGATGCGACAAATTCAAATCCTTCTGTGGCTGGCGATGACGACCTGATCGAAAAGGAGTGGATTGATAAAATTAAAAAGGTTATTGAATCGACCAAAGAGAACCCGTATAGGCGTGAACTTGAAATTGGTAAGCTGCAACGTGACTATATACGTAAGCGATATGGTCGTGTGATAGGGGCATTGGATGATGCGTCGGAAACCAATGGGTAGGCTATGACAGGAGTGTTTATCACAATATTTATTGTTGTTTCTCTTGCAATACTCTTTGGCGTGTTTGGCTTTTATACCTACCGTGCGACGTTGCGCGAGGCGAAGAATTACGAACGCGGGCTCAAGATGGTGCCGCTCCTAATTCATTTACCGCCCGCCAGTGATGACATTGATGGCAACGGCAGGGATAAGCGCGACCTAACCGAGGAGGTGTTAAGCCAGGCGCAGGTTATGTATAACATCATTGCGAGTACGGCAACCAAGGGCTTTAAGAGCCGTGTTTATGGTCAGCGCCATATCTCGTTCGAAATCGTTGCTCATGAGGGCTTGGTGTACTACTACGCCATTGTCCCTACGGTGCTTACAGATATTGTGACGCAGGCTGTCGCCGCCGCCTACCCATCTGCGCGGCTTCAGGAGGTTGAGGAACACAACGTATTTAGTCAAGTTGGCCAGATGAGTGGGACGATTGGCGGCGAGTTCACCCTTCGGAAAGAATACGTGTATCCTATTGCGACGTATGTCGAGTCAAAGCGCGATGCTTCACGTGCGCTACTAAACGCTATATCGGCCGCAACGCGCGAAGATGGCATTGGTATTCAGATATTAATGCGCCCCGCCCGGGAGGGCTGGGCTAAGTCGTCGATGTTTAAGGCCGACCAGATTGCAAAGGAAAAAGGCCAAAAGGGAGGGGCTCGGTCAATCTTTGCGCCAAAAGAGATTATGGAGGCGCTATGGAAACCGCCTGAACAAAAAGACGTTAAGCCCGAAGACAAGCAGCTTAATGCAGTTGAGCAGGCAACAATAGAGGCAATTCAAGAAAAAACTCGCTACCCTGGCTTTGAAGTTTTGGTTCGGGTTGTTGTTTCGTCCAATACATCGGCGCGCGCACAGGCGCTTTTGCAAAACATCGTGGGCGCCTTTGCTTTGTTTGATTCGCCGAGCTTTAACGGCTTTAAGTTCACGGTGTCGAAAAATATCGAGGAACTAGTGACGGCATTTATTTTTCGGTTCTTTCCCCCCGAAGTATCGCGCAATATTTTGAATACCGTTGAACTTGCGACATTGTTTCATTTGCCAGACCAAAGTAGTATTCCGACGTCACAGGTGCAGCGCCAAATGAGCAAGCAGGTTGATGGGCCAACCCAGGTAATGGACCATGGGTTATTGCTTGGATATAACGAGTTCCGTGGTGTAAAAAAGCCAATTCGCCTCAGTGACCAAGACCGTCGCCGACATATCCATATTATTGGACAGACGGGCGTAGGTAAGTCGGTGCTACTGGAGAATCTGGCGTTCCAAGACATGATGGACGGGAGGGGGTTCGCATTCGTTGATCCGCACGGCGACTCAGTAGAGGCGATATTATCCAAGGTGCCTAAAGAGCGAGTTGAAGACGTAGTCTACTTTAACCCGAGCGATATGGACAACCCAATCGGGCTGAATATGTTTGAATTTGAGCACCCTGACCAAAAGGACTTTTTAGTGCAAGAGGCGATTAGCATGTTGTATGGTCTTTACGACCCGGGGCACACTGGGATTGTTGGGCCTCGGCTTGAGCATATTTTCCGTAACTGCGCGCTGCTATTAATGAGTGACCCGGCTGGCGGTACGTTTATTGATATCCCAAAGGTCCTAATTGATGAGCAATTTATGAAGAGTAAGCTAAAGTACGTAACTGACCAAAACGTGCTCGATTTTTGGACAAAAGAGTTCCCGGCTAGCCAGCGCTCGAACGAAGCTGGCGAGGTGATCAGCTGGGTTGTGTCTAAGTTCGGGCCGTTTATTAGCAACGACGCAATGCGCAATATTATTGGCCAGACCAAGAGCGGGTTTAACTTTGCGGATATTATGAACAATAAAAAAATCCTGCTCGTCAACCTTTCAAAGGGAAAAATGGGAGATTTGAACTCAAAGTTGCTGGGTATTATATTTGTCATGAAGTTTCAAGCGGCAGCAATGGCGCGCGCGAGCATGGCCGAAGAAGACCGAAAAGATTTTACATTGTATGTTGATGAGTTCCAGAACTTTGCGACTGACAGTTTTGAGACTATTTTAAGCGAGGCTCGCAAGTATCGGTTGAGCCTCGTGCTCGGCAATCAGTTTATGACACAGCTAAAGGAAGATCTACGTGAGGCGATAATTGGGAACGTAGGCACTACAATTACAGGGCGTATTGGTATTACAGATGCTGAAATTATGGTGAAGCGGTACGCGCCCGTATTTGATGCAGAAGATCTGACGAAGCTCCCTAACCATGAATCGGTGTGTGTCGCACAGATCCAGGGCGTGCCCTCGGCGCCATTTAGCATGAGTTGGGTGCCACCAATGGGCCACGCGAACCCACAGCTGAACAATGCGCTTAAGCGGCTATCGGCGGCAAAATATGGCCATCCACGCGCCACGATTGAGCGCGAGATTATGCAGCGTTTGCGTCCACCACAACCACCACAAGTCAATGGAGCGATACCAGGTAGTATAAATACCGCCAGCAGTGGCGCGCCACGCTCGGGGTCATCGTTCCTTGATGAGTGGCTTGCGAAACGGAAGCAGCTTACGCCGGCAGCTCCGGCAGCAACAGCCATAACGCCCGCGGGGCCTATGCTGACATCGCCTGGTAAGCCAAACGAACAAGTCCAGCCGCAAACCGAGCTACAAGCTGCTACCGAGCCTCAGCTAAAAGGTGATAGCCCTACTGTTACCGAAGAGCCGGCCTCGGTGAGTGCCGCCGCGCCGGGCGCTACAGATGCTTCGCACCTCCGGCTCCGCGACGCTGGGGCTACCGATAGTGATGCGAGCGAGGTATCGGTTAGCCTACGCTAGCCTACAGCGCAGTGTAGGCATGCGCTACTTATTTACTGCCACGAAGCGCGGTTCGAAAGAAATCAAATAGGTTGCCTAGTAGCCAGCCAATAATAAAAGCGGCGATTGTTTCTGTACCGCTTAATGAATATCCATTTATTTTTGCGGTGACATATATTGCGAGAGTTAAAAAGAAGGCGAACGCTGAACCGGCCAAGATTGCGTTTGGCCGTGCTATAGTTTTTGCGGTGGCGGTGCTGAGCGCATCTATCACAGGAGCGTGAATAATCTTGCTAAATACGCGCGCCGGGGCCGACATTTCGGCCTGGGCTTGTTGCATTATGGCTGCGTACGCTTGGTCCCTTGCGTGTTTACTGTCGAGCTTTTTTTCAGGCTTGTTGGCGGCGGGGCGCTCTGTCTTTTGTGGATCACGTTCTGCGTGGATGCGCTCGATTTCGTGGCGCGCGTCGTTGATGACGCGTTCGGGATTGCGCGATTGCTCGGTTTCCATGGTGCGCTCTTGGGTCAACTCGGGCGAGTGCTCGACTTGCGTAGGCCTAGGGTCACGCTCGGGGCTGGCCTTGGCCTCAGAGGGGGATATTTCGGGGTGTGCCATGTGTGATAACTCCTTATGGTTGTTATATTGTGCCTGTATTGAAATCGCGACGGATTAAGCGGACTTCTGTCTTGAGCTGCCGGGTGCGTGCGTATAAAAATACAACGATGGCGAGTGCAATCCCAGATATCAGTATATTATCGGTTGGCCCGGTGTGGGGGAGCTCGGTTGCGACCGTTTCGACAACTTGTTTTTGCACAGGACAGGCAACGGCGATTGTGACGTTATTGCCGAATGTATTTGACATACGGCAGTCGTATGAGCTTGGGTTGCTTGCGCCGGTGGCAAGCGCCGGTATGGTGCTCATTACTTGTACGGTAAACATACGGGTTACTTTTTGCCCTGGTTGAATTGTGACTTGTGGCCAGGTAATCACGGCAGTTTTTGTTTGAGGGTCAATACCTTGGGTGCCGCCGCCAGCATCAAGTACGTTCGCGTATTCCTCGACGTCGTCAATGCGTTCAGTAAAGGTAAAAGGCGTAGGCGCGAGCCCCTTATTTTGTGCGGTTAGGGTGTAAAGAATTTTATCATCGGGTTGTGCAACAACTGTTTGGGCATCGGCATTATTTTGAGTTAGGTTGGCAGCAGTCTTTGTTTGAACAATTTGTGCGCTACATTGCTGATCGTTGATCCATATAGTTGAGTTGCCTGGGCAAGGCTGGCATTCTGGGCTTGATTGGAGCAGTTTTGGGTTTTGCGGGCATACGTTCGGGGCGGTGATTGTAAAGGCTTTCACGCAGTTAGGTGATATCTGTGCGCCGCTTGGGGTGATAACGGATGCCTCAACCGTGTAAGAGCCCTGCTGGGATTGGGTATAAGTGTAAAGATTCACTGAGTTGGTCGATGTGATAGTTTTTGTTTCGATTACCTTGCCGTCGCGCTTAATTATATACTTGTAGGCAGATATTGCTTTGCTATTGCTGGGGCTGGCGTTTGTGGTAAATTGATAATTTGTCAGTATTTTGTCGACCGCCAGTGAACTACATTGTGTCACGACGTTGGCGGTGCACCGGCTATCTGTTGCGGCGATGTTTGTTTTGCCCGCGATTGTGCACATTTTGATAGGAGTGACGCAATGAGGGTAGGTGCCGGTCATGCCATTACTACAACGAACTGGTGGGGGCGATACTTTCAGCAGTAAGTTACCGCACGCCTTCATAAGGGCAAATGCCATGCCGCTTGCTGTTCTACCGGTCAGAACAGGGTAGGTTGAGCCGTATTTAATGGTATAGGCGAGCGTGTCATAAGGGCGGAGCGGTCGATAGTAAAAGGTCGTGGACCCACCTGATGACGTCGGCACCGTGTAGGATCGTTCACCTTGCGCATAGCTTAGGCGCGATAGGTGGCCCCAGGTATAGCCGCCGTCTTTGAGCGAGTTCCAGGTACCGTCCTTTGTTGATTGTAAATCTTGAAGAGTGATACCAATAGCGGTGAAAAGATCTTTAATATTGCCGGTATTCGCCTCATATGCAGCGATGTACTCTGCTTTAGTCGAAAACCCACCGCGAATAAAATCGTTCGCACTTGATGCGTTGGCATTCTCGGGCGGCTGAAACACTGCAAAAGACTGGACAATAAGGGCAAGGGCAGTAAAAATGAGCCCCATTTTGCGCGTGGCTTCTTCGTTCTTAAGCCGTTTGGCGTAAAAGCTGAGTTGCTCGACAAGTGCCGGGCTAAATGGAAGGCTGGATACAATTTTTTTAAACACGACGCTTTCCCCTGGTTTTTATGTTGAAACTGAGTGCTTTACCTCTGGTTGTTATTTTAGCATAAGAAATATGTTCACTACAATAGCTAGCGTGAACAACTATTGCCATGTTATAATGGTGCTATTGTAAATAGCAGAATTGACCGAAGAAAAGTGAGGGGAAATGGCTAAACAAACAGACAATGGCTCGTATGACGCGTCTCAAATTCAGGTGCTTGAAGGCCTTGAACCAGTGCGCAAGCGCCCAGGCATGTATATTGGGAGCACCGGCTACGATGGCATACACCATTTAATTAAAGAAATCGCCGACAACTCAATCGACGAAGCGATTGCAGGCTTTGCATCACGGGTTGATATTGTCGTGCGCGCCGACGGCGGTATAACGGTTGTTGATGATGGCCGTGGTATTCCGGTAGATAAGCACGCGAAGACGGGGCTAAGCACCCTTGAAACAGTTTTGACTATCCTACACGCCGGTGGTAAGTTCGGCGGCGGTGGCTACAAGGTATCGTCGGGTCTACACGGTGTGGGCTCGAGCGTTGTTAACGCGCTGTCGACCAAAATGATTGCCGAAGTCGTCAAGAATGGCGAGCTGTATCATATTGAATTCGAACAGGGCCGCACTGTGGTGCCCCTAAAAAAGATTGGCAAGACAGATCGCGCGAGCGGAACAACGATTACTTTTTATCCAGACCCAACAATTTTTAAAGAGACCATAGATTTTGACTTTAAGTGGGTGATTAACTATCTACGCCACCAGGCGTACCTCACAAAAGGGGTATATGTAACCGCTTATGATGAGCGTACAAAGCAGCGGCAGGCGTTCTATTTTGAGGGCGGTATTACCAGCTATGTAAAGAACCTG